>JAQBTI010000105.1 GCA_027624995.1 Chloroflexota bacterium | reverse complement strand
GCGATCCGGATATCAGACAGGCAGGCGATCTCCACTCCTGAGCCGATGACCCAGCCGTGCAGGGCGGCCACAACGGGCTTCTCAATGCTGAGGAACAGGCCCCATATGTCCCTCTCCCAGCGCACCTGACGGGCTATCGCCTGGGACGGCGCTGTCCCGAACTCTGTGAGGTCGGCTCCCGCGCAGAAGCCTTTCTCTCCGGCCCCGCTCAGGACTGCCACCCGGACTTCCGGATCGTCCCTTACGGCCTCCAAGACCTCGTAGAGCTCGTCGCGCATCCTGACGTTGTAGGCATTTACGACGCCCGGACGGTCGAGCACGACCCGCGCGATTGGACCGTCTTTTGAGTAGGTTATGGTTTGGAGGCTGGTTGCAGTCATGGTCTCCGGATTGCCCCTCGTCCCTTCGACAGGCTCAGGATAGGCCTAGCCTTCTCCCGCGGGGGAGAAGGGACAAGATCACTCCCCCCGGTACACCGGCGGGCGTTTTTCGATGAACGACCGGATGCCCTCGGCACGGTCTTCCGTGCCCAGCAACAGGATGTTCAGGTCTGCTTCGAGTCGCATGCCCTGCGCCATCGAGAGGTCCTGGCCTGCGCGAACGGCCTCCTTGGCGTATCTCGCCGCGATGGGGCCGTGCTGGGCGATCGTATCGGCCAGACCCGTAGCTTCTTCCACGACGCCGTCACGATCGACGACCCTGTCCACGAGGCCCAGCGCCAGCGCCTCGCGGGCATCGACAGTCCGGGCCGTCATGATCATCTCAAGCGCCCTGCCCTGCCCTATGAGGCGCGGCAGACGCTGGGTCCCTCCGTCCCAGGGGATGATCCCCGTCAGTGTCTGCGTGAGACCCAGGCGCGCGCCGTCGGCCGCAACTCGAAAATCACAGGCGAGCGCGAGCTCAAGGCCCTGGTCGAGCGCGGTCCCGTTCAGGGCTGCAACCAGAGGCTTCGAGAAGGATGCTATGCGATCTGAGACGCGCAGCCGTTCCGTCGGCCTGAGAAAGTGTGGGTCTGGAAACTCTGTGCCGTCGCAGAAGGACCCGCCTCGTCCGGCAAGGACGGCTACCCAGACCGTATCGTCTCGTTCCACCTGGTCGAAGGCATCGCGGAGCTCGGCGGCCAAGCGCTCGTCGACCCTATTCCCAGAGTTCGGGCGGTCCAGGTACACGGTCGCGGTCCGGCCGGTGACCTTGAGGGAGACAGGGGACTCAGCAGGCATTCGAAGCGGGGGGAGGCATCAAGACCGCCTTCGACGGCGTCTCGCAACACCGGTCTTGCGTGCCGCGGCCGCCACATCTCGGGCCACAGTCCGCACCACGGACGTGTCGAATATGCTGGGCATGATGTACTCTTCGTTGAGGTGCCTGTCGGGCACACCGGCGGCGATGGCTTGCGCCGCGGCAATCTTCATCTCGTCGTTGATCTCACTGGCCCGGGCGTCGAGGACGCCCCGGAACATCCCCGGGAAGCAGAGCGCGTTGTTGACCTGGTTCGGGTAGTCGGACCGACCGGTGGCCATCACCCTGACGTGTCCCACAACGTCTTCAGGCCAGATCTCCGGGTCAGGGTTGGCCATCGCGAAGACGATGGCGTCTCTATTCATGAGCTTCACGTGATCGACCGAGATCACGCCAGGGGCGGACAGACCGACAAACAGGTCGGCCCCGTCCATAGCTTCGTCGATTCCGCCCTTTAGATCATCCGGATTCGTCGCATTCGCGAACCAGGACTTTGCCTCATTGTCCCCGTATTCCCGACCCCTATGCAGGATGCCCTGACGGTCGAACCCCAGGATGTTTTTTACTCCGGAAGTGATCAGCAGCTTTGTCGTCGCCAGGCCGCCGGCGCCCACGCCGGTCACCACCACCTTCAGGTCCTCCATCCGCTTATCGACCACCTTGAGCGCGTTCAGAAGCCCCGCGAGGACTACCACCGCGGTCCCGTGCTGGTCGTCGTGGAACACGGGGATGTCGAGCTCAGCGCGGAGCCGTTCCTCGATGTAGAAGCACCTCGGCGCGGAGATGTCTTCGAGGTTTATGCCTCCAAAGCCGACCGAGATGCCCTTCACTATGCGAACGATCTCGTCGGGGTCCTTGGTGTCGAGGGCGATAGGCCAAGCGTCGACCCCGGCCAGCTCTTTGAAGAGAAGCGCCTTGCCCTCCATAACAGGAAGTGCGGCGGCAGGCCCGATGTCCCCAAGGCCCAGGACGGCCGAGCCGTCCGTCACCACCGCGACCGTGTTGCTCTTGCTGGTCAGGGTCCACACCGACTCCGGGTCGTCGTGAATGGCCATGCTGACCCGCGCCACCCCGGGCGTATAGACGATTGACATGTCGTTGCGTGTCTTGACCGGGGTCTTGCTGCGCATCTCGATCTTGCCGCCAAGATGGCGTAGGAAGACCTGGTCCGAGACGTTGAGCACCTTGACGCCGTCGAGGGCGCGGACCGTCTCGACGATCTCATGCTCGTGGTCGACGTCGCGGGCGTTGACTGTGATGTCTCTGACCATGCCATCGCGGCCGCCTGAGACGATGTCTATTGCGCCGATGTCACCACCCGCCTTGCCTATCGCGGAGGTGATCCGACCCAGCATGCCGACCTGGTTGGCGTACTCAGCCCTAATAGTTACGCTATGGGCAATACCGGGTTGTCTCGCTGCCATAGGTGTCCTCGGGTGTCGGTTGGGAGTGTAAGTATATCACTCGGCCCTAATCGCCCAAGACAGGCTTCGCGTTAGATACCCAGTGCCTTGGCGAGGCCGGCCCCCTGGACTTTGCAGTAGTCGTGAATGATCGCCAGGTCTGTACCTATGCAGAAGTCCTTGACGCCCATCTCGATGTACGGCGCCGCCTCAGAGTAGTCCTCTATCTCCACTCTTGGTGCTATGCCCATCTTGATGGCGGTCTCGATGGTGAACTGCTCGGCCTTCTTGACCTCAGGATGGTCGTACTGGCCAGTCAACCCGATGCTCATCGAGTAGTCCCCGGGGCCGAACTGGACCATATCCACTCCGCCCACGGACAGGACTGCCTCGAGGTTTTCTACCGCCTCGGCCTTCTCAATCATGAAGGCCACCACGGCGTCCTCGAGCTGCGCCACGTAGTCTTCGGGCGCGTCCTGACCATAGCCGGTGTCCCTGCGCGAACCGGCTCCTGCGATGCCTCCCGTCTTGGGTGTGTCCGCACGAGTTGCCCGCACAGCCTCCCGTGCGTCGTCGGGGTCACGGATGTCCGCGAAGAGCACGTTCTGTATTCCCGACCCGATCGCGCGGACGGTCAGGTATGTCCTGGGCTGCTGCTCGATCTTCATCATCGCCGACATGTTGTCGAACAGATCGACGGCTCGGCCGAAATTTTCCAGCGAATGAAGATCGTACGGGCCGTACTCGCCCACGAACTCCACGTAGTCCATGGTGCCGCTGCGTCCGACCATCTCGACCACGCCGGGCCAGATCGACATCGCATGGGTGCCTATAGTGGGCTCACCGTTTTTCAGTTTCTCTCGAAGGACGTTTCTTCTCTTCATGTCTTTACTCCTTCTCTTGTAGAACCTAACTTACCGCGGAGATCGCAGAGGCCGCTGAGATGGGAATGTGAAAGAGATGCAGTCTTCACTCCGCGCCCTCCGCGACCTCTGCGGTGGAATCTACTCCGGGGTGACCGACTTGAACTCCACGGTCTCTTTTTCCAGCATCTCAGGATCAGGCTCTGGCAGCGAGCCTGTAAAGGGTTCGAAGGTGTTACTCGGCGTGAGTTCCATTCGGGGGTTGGCCAGGTCCCGCTCGTAGAACCTCGACGTTGGGAACAGGTCTCCGGGGTAGGTGAAGTTGGGCAGGGTCGCTAGTTCGACGCAGACCGACGATCCGACCGCACTCTCCAGCATTCCACCGATCCAAACGGGTATCCCGGCGTCCCGGGCCATGTCGTGAATCGCTATCGAGTTGGCCAGCCCACCCACCCTGGCGGGCTTGATGTTGATGTACTTGCACGCCCCAACCCGTATCGCCTGCTCGGCCGCCCTCGGGCTGACAATGCTCTCGTCCAAGCAGACAGGTGTCTCGATCTGCTTGGCGAGCTCCGCATGGTCGAGGACATCGGCGTAGTGAAGCGGCTGCTCCAGGAACGCCAGTCCCATATGGTCGATCGCCTTGAAGAACGGCAGATCGTCCAACGTGTAGCCGCTATTGCAGTCAATGTGGAATGTCATGTCAGGGAAGGTGCTGGTCACAGCCTTCAACATATCGAGGTCCCACCCTCTCGCGGCCTTGAGCTTGATGCGCGGAAAGCCCGCGTCCACCGCACCCTGGATGTTCCCCAGCAGCATGTCTATGGAGTCCTGGATGCCGAAGTCAGCCCCGGCCTGTACCTCGCGGGTCTCACCGCCCAACAGCCGGTGCAGCGGAGTACGGGTAATCTTGCTCTGGAGCGCCCACCAGGCGATCTCGATGGCCGCCTTCCCAAAGCTGTTGCCCTTGAACAGTTCCAACCTGGCATTGACCTCGTCCGCAGTGTCGTACTCCCGTCCCACTACATGCGGACCGAAGAACTCTGTTACGTGGTGGAAGACCGAGAGTGCGCTTTCGGTCAGGTAGGTAGGGGCGCGGAGCGGGGAGCTCTCGGCCCACGCCTCGTGCTCGCCGCTAACGGCCTTCACCAGCACGGACTGGATGTCGTAGTCTTCGCCGTAGGCGGTGCGCCATGGGTAGAGAAGAGGCATCGAGACGTGGTATACGTCCAGCCTGTCTATTCGCATGTTGGCTCCCCTAGAACACCTTGCTGGCGACCTCTTCCATCGACTCCATGTCGTCCTCCTGGCCGCCGACTCCGAGGACGATGCGGTCCGCGCCAGCCTTTGTGTACCTCTCGATGGACTCGGCGTCAGGCGGAACGCCCATAACTGATATCTCAATTGACCTGGGGTCGCGCCCGTTGGCTTTGGCCAGCCGGTCCAGTTCGGAGCGCCCGTGGGCGACCTCCTCGGTGGTGATGTCCATGGGCAGCCAGCCGTCGCCCCAGGCGGCGATTCTCTTGAAGGCGTTGGGGGCCGTGCTGCCCAGGATAATCGGGGGGTAGGGTTTTCTCTCCGGCTTCGGGAAGCAGTAGACCGGTGGGAAGTCGAAGTACCTTCCGTGGTACTCGCTCTCCTCCTTGATCCACAGCTCTTTCATTGCCTCGACCGACTCTTTACCCTGAGTCCAGCGGTGGTCGAAGTCGACGCCGAGCACCTCGCCCTCTTCGCGCAGTCCGCCGACCCCGATGCCGAAGAGGAACCGGCCGCCAGAGTACATGTCCAGCGTCGCGACCTCTTTGGCAAGCGTGATGGGGTTGCGGGCAGGCACGACGAGCACGGCGGTCCCGAGCTTCAGCGTGGTCGTTGCAGCCGAAGCCCTGGCCAGCGCGATCAGCGGGTCAACGATGTCGCCCCAGAGCCTGGGCACCGGCTTCTCGACCTTGACGGGCAGCGTGTGCTGCTCGGGTACCCAAATAGAGTCGAAGCCGAGATCTTCGGCCCGTTTCGCCAGGACGGCGATGTCTGTGGATTGCTGGGTCGGGATGAAGGATATTCCTAGAGGTATCATGCGCACGATTGTACATCGACGGAGTCGAAATGGTAACTTGCAGAGAGCTGACTGGTGACTGCTTGTAGTTGAGTCAGCTATCGATAGTCGCCTTTCGCTCCGCGTTTGACACACCGCAGGGCCGCCCCTATCGTTGACCCCGGAGGACGCAAATGACACAGGCACTACCAAAGTCCATCCTGGGCCGGACCGGCCTGGACGTTACCCGGCTGGGCTACGGCGCGGCGCACCACAGGCCGATGAGCGACGGTGAGGCCAGGGCCGTCCACGAGGCGGTCGTGGAGTCCGGGGTCAACTTCATCGATACCGCCGACGACTACGGGAACAGCGAGGAGCTGATCGGCAGATACCTGTCGGACCGGCGCTCGGACCTCTACCTCGCAACCAAATGCGGTCAGCGCCCCGATGGCTCGGGCCACCTCTGGACCCGGGACAACATCCTGCGCACTTTGGAGGAGAGTCTGCGGCGCCTCAAGACCGATTACGTCGACCTGATGCAGCTCCACAATCCAACCGTGGCGGAGAGCGAGCAGGGAGACCTGGTCGACGGACTCCAGGAGATGAAGCGGCAGGGTAAGGTCCGATGGATCGGAGCCTCGACCACGCTGCCTCACCTGCCGACGTACCTCAAGTGGGGCGCGTTCGACGCATTCCAGATACCGTACTCGGCCCTGGAACGGGAGCACGAGGAGTGGATTACGAAGTCGGCCGAGGCGGGAGTCGGCATCATCATCCGGGGCGGCGTCGCCCGCGGCGAACCCGGCGTCGGCACGGGTCGTGAAGACCGCTGGACATCCTTCGAGAAGGCCGGTTTGGACGATCTACTGGAACAGGGCGAGAGCCGGTCGTCTTTCCTGCTCCGGTATACCCTCACGCATCCGCACTCCAACACGATTATCGTCGGTACGACGAACCCCGGCCACGTCGCGGAAAACGCCCGGACGGTCCTTCGAGGCCCCCTGCCCCCAGACGTCTACGCCGAGGTCAAGCGACGAATGGACGCCGCCGGGGAGTCCCCCGCAGCGGTGTAGGTCTCGAAGTAGGCTCTCCGATCGGACGGGGAGTGCAGAGGGGCGGAGCCCCTTTGACGGGTGTGTGAGGGTGTCCCTCACACGTTTAAACTCTCCCCCTTCCTGGGCCAGGAAGGGATCGGGCGGATGGTCGATGTGTTTCCGACATGACCGTAGTTCCAAGATAATGCAGCTTTTCATAGAGGTGGCAATATGATTGACAGACCCACAGCATCCAAAGACAAAGTGGTCGTACTCGTCAAGGCGGGCAGGCTCCAGGCCTGGGACCATGTGAGCCCCGAAAAGCAGCGCGACTACGCCCGTGAGCACGTCGAGCTGATTCTCGAAGTCGGCCACAAGTACGGCATCCAGCGGCTGGAGGCCTTTCGACTCATGGGCTACCAGCAGCCCTGGCATCGGTTCTGGGTGATCGAGTTCCCGACCCTCGAAGGCGCCGAGGAATGGATTCAGGCCGAGATGGCCCCGCCTTACGGCAGTCACGGGTACTGGGAGTACTATCTGGCCCGCCCCTGGGGACCGGACTACTTTTCTACTTGGGTCACCCGCGAGCGCAAGCCGCAACCGCCTCTCGCCGACCAAGAGCCCGGCAGCATCCCCGGCCTCCAGGTCGACGAGGAGAGCGTTGTTGTCCTCATGTTCGGCCGTGGGCTTCCCGGGTCCGACTTGATGTCCCGAGAGGACCGGGGCGACCGGGAGCACGTCGACCTGATGAAGGCAGTGGCGCGCGAGCATGGGCTCATGCGGCTGGAGGGCTTCCGGCTCATCGCGCCGCAGGATGCGTGGCACCGCGCATGGGTGATCGAGTTCCCGACCATGGCCGGGGCCGAGGCCTGGATGGAGGCCGAGGTCCGCCCGCCCTACGGCACCTACAACTCGAAGGTCTACTACCCGGCGCGGAACCACTTCTGCGCCGATATCAGTAGGTTCAAGCCACGGGTTTAGCGGAACGTCGGGTATGCCGTCCTCCTGGATGTGGAGGGGAATCGATACTTGCTGCGGACTGAGTTCTTGCTTTTGCGCACGACGGCCCATCATTTGCAGGCGTTTGGGAAACGCCGGCGGGCGTTCTCCTTCGGATTAGGATGATATCGAATGTGCTGAACCAGATTAAGCTCAAGCATGCTCTGGTATCCGTATGGCGCACCGTATGGCGCGGAGGGTGGTTACTGGCCCTTCTGGGCCTAATAGCTGCAGCAGCCTCGATTTGGTGGCGGCCAGGTTTTGATCCGCCATCCATCAGCGAGACCAAGCC
>JAQBTI010000104.1 GCA_027624995.1 Chloroflexota bacterium | reverse complement strand
GGCGCCGGCCCGAGTGACTCTACTCCGGCGTCGGCACGTTCCTCGTTCGATTGACATACCTACTGGTTGACCTTAGAATCCGATTGAAGCATCCATAGCCTTGACCCAGGCGGAGGATTACCATGACAACTAAGGCCTACATACTCATCGAGACAGTCGTTGGCAAGTCACGAGACGTGGCCAGCGAACTCCGAGGCCTCACCGGCGTCGCGACGGTAGATGCCGTGACCGGACCCTACGACATCGTCGCGGTCGTCGAGACGCTCGACCTGAACGCGGTCGGAGACCTGGTCACCAGCCGGATTCATACGATCGGCGGGATCACTCGGACGGTCACCTGTCTGTCGATAGGTAGCTCCTAACCGCCGCCACAGGCCATCGCGTTCCAGGCATACCCGCCCGTCGCGTCGCCGGTAGACCACGACAGACACCTCTATTCCCCCAGTCAGGAGAGGGAGATGGAAATCCGGTTCAGCGCGGAAGACGAGGCATTCCGTGACGAGGTCGTGGAGTTCATCGAATCGGAGCTTCCCTGGGACTGGCGTACGCAGGAGCTCGACTCCGAAGAGCCCGAAGACCTCAAGCTCGTCCAGCAGTTCAAGGAGAAGCTGGCCGGAAAGGGCTGGCTCACCAGGGCCTGGCCAAAAGAGTACGGGGGCCAAGAGGCCTCCCACATGCAGCAGCTTATCTTCAACGAAGAGACGGCGTACCGTGGAGTGCCCGTCGACGATGGCGGCGTCTCGATGGTGGGCCCGACCATCATGATGAGCGGTACGGAGGAACAGAAGCAGTTCTTCCTGCCGCGAATCTCCCGAGCGGAGATCAGTTGGGTCCAGGGCTACTCAGAGCCCGACGCGGGCTCCGACCTTGCGTCGGTGCAGACCAGGGCCGTGGAAGATGGGGACGACTTCGTCGTCACCGGATCCAAGATATGGAACGGGGCCCACTCCGGCGCCAACTGGATGTTCATGCTGGTGCGTACGGACCCCGATGTGCGCAAGCACCGCGGAATCAGCTTTATCGTGACTGAGATGGGCCTTCCAGGCATTACCGTCGAGAGGATCCCGTTGATGTGGGGAGCTAGCCGCAGCCTGGTTACCTTCGAAGGTGTCAGGGTGCCCAAAAGCGGCCTGATAGGCGAAAAGAACATGGGCTGGTACGTTGGCGCAACCCTGCTGGACCTCGAACGGTCCGGCGTGGGCAACTCCGCGAGGGCTACCCGCCTGCTGGAAGACCTGGTCGACTTCTGCCGAGAGAATAAGCGACACGGGCGACCGATTTCCGAAGACCCCGTTACCAGGTCGAGGCTTGCCCGGATGGCAGTCGATATACAGACGTCGAAGCTCATCTCGTACAACGTGGCCTGGATGCAGAGCCAGGAACAGATACCCAACAAGGAGGCCTCGATCTCCAAGCTGTTCGGCTCCGAGATGCTCAAGAGGCTCTACGGCCTGGGAATCCAGGTCCTTGGGATGTACGGCCAGTTGGACCCGGAGTCCAAGTGGGCCCCCCTGCGCGGAAGATTCGAGAGGGGCTATATGAGCGTGGCGGGCAACACCGTCGCCGCCGGGACATCCGAGATCCAGCGCAACATCATAGCGACCCGCGGCCTGGGCCTGCCCAGAGGCTAGGCGCCCCAATCGGCCGCCCGTATGGGGGTGAGGGCCCTCACCCCTTCGACGAGCTCTCCGAGGAGTCGGAGTCCGATATATCAAAGTAGTATGTCGGACAGGGCGGGCTCTAACCCTCTCCCAGCGGGACAGGGGAGTCTAGGACGGGCGGACACGCGGGCCTGCCCCCACGAAATCGACGGCGTTCAGAACCAAGAAGGATTTTTGCCGAGCCAAAACTCTGTGATCGGGAGGTAACGCAACATGGCCAAGGCGAGTGTGAGTGTCAAAAAGCCGAAAGATCAAGACCCAATCAAGGACCTAAATCACTTCCTGAGCCTGGTCGAATCATTGGGGAAACAGCACGGCAGAGTCTGCTTCCGCGGTCTTGCGAACGCCACGGAGTATGAACTGGTTCCCTCGATCGGAAGGAAGTATCACTTCGGTGGCACGGAGCTTCTGCAGTTCACGGAAGATGACGAGAAGGATCGCCTGCTCCACAGATTTCGGAGGGCTGCTTTCACCGAGTATCGTCGAGTCTTGGACGAGTGGGAGGCCCTATTTCTCGCTCGACACCATGGGCTTCCAGTTCGATTACTCGACTGGACCTTCAATCCCCTCGCCGCGCTCTACTTTGCATGTGACTCTGCTTTTAAGAAGAAGGAGGACCAAACTGATGGCATCGTCTGGGCGCTAATTCCGAAACCTCTAGACGACAGTTACATTGAAATGTTGAATTCCCCGCCGGACCCTTTCAGTATTCACGGTGTCAAGCTCATTTACCCGTACCACATCTCTAACAGGATCACCGCCCAAACCAGCGTCTTTACGATCCAGGACAATCCAGCCGCTGCCTTGGAGGACTATCTTTGGGAATCCTATTGCGACGCGGACATCGACGTTCGCTCTCTTTCGGGGTGGAATGTCGAAAAAGACACGATGAGTCAGTTGGTGAGCGATCTCGAAAGGCTGGATGTAAGTTACCGCACTTTGTTCCCTGATTTGGATGGTTTGTGTCGAGGTTTGGTGGAGAGCGAGATTATCAAGGAAAATGGGTAGGGCCTGGTCCGTTGCGAGCCTCTCCGCTGAGACCACCTGCCAGTCCTCGGTGCCTTTGCTTCCCAGTCAACCTGGTTCCACACGGGCAGTCTTGCGAGTTCATAGGTGCGAACGCTGCCAGAGTTGCCTTAGCCTAGGTACGAGGTCAGGCCGCAGAAAGTTCGAGTACTGTCCACTGCGCCCCACCATTTGCGACTCGAACCTCGCTGCGCGTGGTATCATGCCGACAGCTTGAGGGCGAGTTCAAAAGGTCACTATCCCTGACATCAGTGTCGTGAAGGCGAAGTTTTTGATAAAGGGGGAAAAGAGATGGACCTGGGACTGAACGAAGCCCAGCAGATGCTGAAGACCAGCGCGAGGGAGTTCCTCGAGGCCGAGTGCCCCGACACCTTAGTGCGCGACATGGAGGAGGACGAGCGCGGATTTACTCCGGAGCTCTGGCAGAAGCTCGCCGAGCAAGGCTGGCTCGGCCTGATCATTCCGGAAAAGTACGGAGGCGTCGGCCTCTCTTTCTTCGACCTTGCCGTCTTACTGGAGGAGGCCGGGGCTGCGATGCTGCCGGGCCCGTTTTTCGCTACCGTCGTTCTGGGCGGAATGACGATCATGGAGGCGGGCAGCGAGGAGCAGAAACAGCAGTTCCTCCCCGGCATCGCCGAAGGCAAGAGCATAGTGACGCTGGCCCTCCTGGAGCCCACCGCTAGCTGGAGGCCCGAGGGAGTGGAGGCCACGGCCGCCGCCAGAGACGACGGCTACGTCCTGAACGGCACAAAGCTGTTCGTGCCCTATGCTCATGTCTCGGACCACATTATCGTGGCGGCCCGTACCGGAGACGGTGCGCGGGACGTCACGCTTTTCCTCGTGCCGCGAGACGCTGACGGTATGGACCACACCCTCCTCAAGACCATCGCGTCGGACCGCCAGTCCGAGCTTCTTCTCGACAACGTGTCGGTCCCATCGTCGGCGGTCGTAGGAGAGATCAACGGAGGGTGGGACACCATCGAACGGGTGCTCCGATGGGGCGCGATCGGCAAATGTGCCGAGATGGTCGGCGGCGGCGGGAAGGTGCTGGACATGACCGTCGAGTACGCCAAGCAGCGCGTACAGTTCGGTCGGCCGATAGGGACGTTCCAGGCGGTGCAGCACCACTGCGCGAACATGGCGAGCGACGTCGAGGGCTCCCGGTACATAACCTATCAGGCGGCATGGAGGCTCTCAGAGGGAGAGCCTGCTGTACAAGAAGTCGCCGCCGCCAAAGCCTGGGTTAGCGACGCCTATCAACGCGTCTGCGCCACCGGCCACCAGGTCCACGGCGCCATCGGCTTCACCAAGGAACACAACATGCAGCTCTACTCGCGAAGGGCCAAGGAGGCCGAGCTGGCCTTCGGCGACACCGACTTCCATCTGGAGGCCGTGGCCCAGGGAATCGGGCTCTAAGAACCTACAACATTACCACCGAGATCGCAGAGACATCGAAATAGAAATGCTTGCTTCCTCCGCGTCCTCTGCGGTGAATTCTCTTACAGGCGGCAATAACTGAAATGGCAGAATCAGTCATAACTCAGGAGATGCGAGACGTCATCGGCGTCGAGTCTGAGCCCGTCACCCAGGAGATCGAGAAGGGTGCGATCATCAGGTTCGCCCAGGCGATCGGCGACTCGAACCCTCTTTTCACCGATGAGGCGGCCGCTCGAAAGAGCCGCTACGGCGGACTGATCGCGCCCCCAACGTTCCTGCGGTCCGTACTGGCGAATCCTCCATCCACTGACCTCAAGATCCCGTACTCGGTCGGCCTTGATGGCGGCAGCGAGTGGGAGTACTTCGAGCCGGTCCGGCCGGGAGACCGGATCACACACACGGTCCAACTCGTGGAGCTGTTCGAACGCGAGGGCCGCATGGGCAGCATGCTGTTCGTTGTCCGCGAGGGGCGCTATGTTAACCAGTTCGGGACGCTGGTCGCCACCGAGCGTACCACCGGTATCCACTACGACCCGCCTCAGGAGGCCTAGGAGATGTCAGTGCAGGTCTACTTCGAGGACGTACAAGAGGGTACTGAGCTACCTGTGCTCCGCAAAGACCCGACCACCCAGCAGCTCGTCATGTATGCCGGGGCGTCCGGCGATTTCTACCAGATCCACTATGACCAGGACTTTGCACGCGCCAACGGCCTGCCCACCGTCATCATCCACGGCGCGCTCAAGAACGCCTTCCTTGGCCAACTTGTCACGGACTGGGTCGGCGAGCATGGAACTGTGAAAAAGCTGACGGTACAGTACCGGGGCATGGACGAGCCCGGCACGCCAGTCTACTGCAAGGGAGTCGTCACGAAGACCTCTCTGGAAGACGGCGCGGGTCTCGTAGAGTGCGACATCTGGCTCGAGGACCACCAGGGCAAGAAGACCACCCCCGGCAGCGCCGTCGTGGCGCTGCCCTTGCGCGCGGGCTAAGGTCCGACCTGAACTCCCGGATTCGCCAGTCCCCTACGCCAGCACGCTCACGGTCATCACTGATTCCATGCGCGCGGCTATTGGGAGAGACTCCGAGCCCAAGACCTATCTCGTGGAGGCGGGTGCGATTCGAAGGTTCGCCGACGCCATCGGCGACCCCAGCCTGCTCTACCGCGACGAGCGGGCTGCGCGGAAGTCCAGCTACGGCGGTATCGTCGCTCCCCCCACCTTCCTGCGCCTCTTCAGGCCGAGCCCGGCCATACCCGAATTCCCCAATCCTCTTTCCAGCGTACTCGACGGCGGCAGTCGCTGGGAATACTTCGAGCCCGTCCGGCCCGGCGACAGGATAACGGTTACCATTCGCCTGGTCGACCTGTACGAGCGCGCGGGCAGCCTGGGCAATATGCTCTTCGCCGTCAGGGAGAACCGGTTCGTCAACCAGTCGAACGCGCTGGTGGCCGTCGACCGTGACACAGAGATCTACTACGACGCGGCGACGAAGGAGGTCGAACATGATGGGTAATCAGGTCACTCAGCCGGGCGACATCAGCGAGCGGGCGAGGAAGCTGCACTTCTCGTCACTGGTGGTGGACACGCACTGCGATTCGATCTCGCGCGAGGTGGACAAGGGACAGGACCTGGGCACCGATACAGGCGAGGGCCATCTGGACCTCCCACGCATCAGGGCAGGCAACCTCGGCGTCCAGTGGTGGTCTTGCTTCGTGTCGGCGGGGCACGTCCCCGAGAACAGGACCATGGACAGGACCATTGCCCTGCTGGACGCACTCAAACGGATGTGCCAACGTCACCCGGACGATTTCGAGATCGCTCTGACCGCCGCCGATTGCCGTAGGATCGTCGCCGAAGGCAAGCATGCCGCGGTGCCTTGCATCGAGGGAGGCCACGCCATCAACGATAGCTTGGCGGCCCTTCGCCTGTATCACGAGCTGGGCATCCGGTACATCACCCTTAGCTGGAAAGACGTGAATTACTTGATCGGCCCGTGTAACTTGGATTACAGCACACGGCAGCCCGTCCATTCGACCGCACAGGGCCTAAACCAAGTCCAAGGTGACACCCGCAGGGCGCTCCGGTACGTGGCACGGACGGGCATGTAGATTTAGTTGTCCAGGAACGTGCGCTCCGGCTTCACCCTCCAGTATCCACCCTGGCTGCTTGGAACTCCGCCTTCCGTACACCGCGTGATCTTCTGCATGTCGGATGGTACCGGCATCCGTATCCATGCCACCTGCCCATCCTTGCCCAGCATCCAGGGCGGACAGCCATCGTACCGGAGGTACCGGGGCGCCATGGGTGACACGAGGACGAGGTGCGGGACCACCCGCTCAGCCCCTGGCGCCGTGAACGCTGCTGACAGTCTGGTCACCTTGGACCCGAACTGACGATTGGAATAGCTGGTGACGCCCTTGGCTTCCAGCATGATGACATGGGATTCTTCATCAGTGTCGAAGGCCACGGGGAGGTCAATGTCTTCCTGCGTGCCGGTAAGGAGCCGGGAATCGCGGGAATGAGGGCCAGGCGCACCGGACGTAGCCGCCAGATGGATGCTGGCGAAGAGCCAATCGAGGTGGTAGTCCATCGCCACGAACGAGTCATCGGGGATGGACAAGCCCAGCACGTCGGACAGCTTCCGGCGGAAGTCATTCCCTAGTCGGAACGCCTCGTTGCCCAGCGCTAGGCCGATGAGGAAGAATCGCTCCTTGCGGTTGAGACGTCGGAGATGTGGAACCAGGTAAGGCATAGATGCAGCCCCCTTTCGCATGTGGGAATCTTCTCCAGCCGTCCAGGCTATCCGCCTCGTAGTAGCACCGACGGTCGGACGAGATGCGGGAGTGCGTCCCGCTCTGCTTGGCGGTGGATCTCGCCTAAGACCTCCCCGTCCTCCGCGGTGAAGTTCCGGCTCACCCGGTCGGGTGCCTCCCAAAGCTCTCGAGGTGGACCATCTCGGCCAGCGGTTTGCGGGGTGTGCCTCGCCCTTTGAAATCGTCGGTCCGGTAGCCGAACGGCAAGACCGTAACCAGGTCCATCTCCACGGGGATGTCCAGGATCTCCTTGACCCGGCGATTTTCGTCGTTCGGGAGGGTTACGAAACAGGTGCCCATGCCCTCGGACCAGGCCATTACCTCCATCTGCTGTAAGGCGCGGCCCGCGTCCATGCCGGGCTGATCGGCGTCGCTCATGACGATCGCGATTGCCAGCGGAGCGTCCGCGATGAAGCCGCCCGTGCGGGCGATCTCGCCTACGGCCTTCAGTCTCTCGCGGTCTTTGATCACAACCAGGTGCCACGGCTGCTGGTTGCGGGAGCTGGGTGCCCACCGGGCTGCCTCCAGAATCCTCTCAAGAGCCATGTCAGAGACGGGATCAGGCTTGAACCTTCGGACCGTGCGGCGCGCCTTCAGGGCCTCGTAGACTTCCACTGGTTGCTCTCCTGGTGGGCTTGCGAGCGTGACGTTAGGGACAGAACGTAGCAGGGGGTCTGGGTGGTGTCAACGGAGCGTAGAGAGCTAGCAGCGAGGGCGGTCCTTCCGTTCATTCTGGGCCGATGCGCACAGAACCAAGCCCTCCGGCTGCTTGCCGCCCCGCACCCCTCTGGATACAATGTGTATCGTCGGGGTGTGGCCCAGTTGGTAGGGCGCTACGTTCGGGACGTAGAGGTCGTCGGTTCGAGTCCGACCACCCCGACCACCACTTTTCTTAACTCCACCGAAGTCGGACCACAAGCTCGCGTTTCGAACGCCTTCTTCAATATGTGTTGGATATGCTTGGCATATTGTATATTCCCTTATATGA
>JAQBTI010000103.1 GCA_027624995.1 Chloroflexota bacterium | reverse complement strand
TGTACCCGCCTCGGTAACATTCTAGGTGAGTGAATACGGTTCGTTGACCGCCCAATCCGGCGGCACATATAATGTCGCCGCCTCGACCCCGCCGAAAGGAACGAGATGCCCGACATAGAGATCGAACCGGGAGCGATCCTCGACCAGCTTCATAAGAATGGCGTCACGCACGTGGTCTGGCTTCCGGATAGCGAGACCACCTTCATGTACCAAGCCTTGACGGCCGACCCCGAGATCGAGCTGGTGCCGGTAACCCGCGAAGGCGAGAGCATCGCGGTGGCGCTCGGACTATGGATAGGGGGCAAAAAGCCGGTCGTGCTCATCCAGAATACCGGCCTATTCGAGTCGGGCGACTCCGTCAGAGGCCTCGCCCTGGATATGGACATCCCGATCGTTCTCATGATCGGATACCGTGGATGGACGCGTCACGGGGTCACGAACGACTCGGCCGCGCGCTACACGGAGCCGATCCTAAATGCATGGGGGATCGAATACTACCTGGTGGAGTCCGACGAGGACATCGAACGCATCTCCATCTGCTTTGAGGAGGTGGAGAAGACCCAAAGGCCCGTCGCCTGCCTCTTCGGCGCAGAGTGGAAGCCGGGTTAGGTCTCTTTACCTGTAGGGGCGCATGGCATGCGTACCTATGTGTGTGCCCTCCCCGCGCCGGGCAGACACATAAGTCTGCCCCTACGAAGACCCGGGTTAGGCTGGGTCCGCCTCCACGGCAAGGACCTTCTCCAGCCTTCGCCGGTGGCGCTCCTCGCCGCTGAACGTCGCGGACACGAAGGCCGGGACCAGTTCCTTCACGACTTCCTCGCCAACGATCCGCGCGCCCAGACACAGCACGTTCATGTCGTCGTGTTCGACACCCTGGTGCGCGGAGTATGTGTCGTGACAGACCGCTGCGCGGACACCGCGTACCTTGTTCGCCGCGACCGACGCCCCTACGCCGCTCCCGCATACCATGACGCCCCGCTCGGCCTCTCCGGCCGCAACCGCCCTGGCCAGGGCTATGGCGAAATCTGGGTAGTCGTCGTTGGGGTCCACCGAGTGCGCGCCCACGTCGACGACCTCGTGTCCCAGGGCGGTAAGCAGCTCGACGATCGGCGCCTTCAGGTCGTATCCGGCGTGGTCGGCACCCACGGCGATTCGCATTTTGGACCTCTCTAGGATCGTATCCGCAGCCGGCTGGCTAGGCTTGCAGTGTATGGATAACCGCGGAGTTGCGTCAACTCCGGCACTGGCCATGACGGGCTCCGCCATGTGCTAGACTCTGAGCGGCATGATCAGTGACGATTCCACTAGGCCCTTCGGCGACGGAGAGCCCACCTTTGAACAAGCCCTCGGCAACTTGGACGAGACCGTCAAGACCCTGGAGTCGGGTGGCCTCACCCTCGCCGATGCCACCCGACTGTTCGAGGAGGGGATGAAGCTGGCACGCGTTTGCAGTGAGATGCTCGCCACCGCTGAGCTTCGAATATCCCGTATCCGGACCGCCTATGGGGAACAGATGCGCATGATTGGGGAGGACGACGTGGACGAAGGCCCCGGCGCCTGATGCGGGCGGACTTCCACATGCACACGCACTTCTCCCCGGATTCGGAGATGTTGCCCGAGGAGTTGGTCGCGCGTTGCATAGAGGTCGGCCTCGACTGCATCGCCGTGACCGACCACAACACTATCGAGGGTGCGCTGGAAGTCAAGCGGATTGCCCCTTTCATGGTCATCATCGGCGAGGAGGTCGGATCGGCCGCCGGCGAGATAACTGGACTCTTCCTGGAAGAGGCTATCCCTCGCGGCCTGCCTCCCCTCGAGACCGTCCAGCTTATCAAGGCCCAGGGTGGCCTGGTGTCGATGCCCCACCCCTACGACCGGTTTCGCAGGTCGGTGATTACGCCCCAGGGGATCGATGAGGCGCTCCCATACGTCGACATCGTCGAGATTTTCAACGCCCGCAACAACCTCGACGCAGATAACCGCAAGGCCGTGGAGCTGGCCGAGGCAAACGGGCTGCTCACGTCCGGCGTAAGCGATGCTCATACGCCGATGGAGCTTGGACGCACGTACGTAGAGATGCCCGAGTTCGACGGTACCCCCGAAGGATTGAAAAGGTCACTGGCCCAGGGCACGATAATGGCAAGAAAGATGAGCCCGTTGATCCACGCGGTCACCACCTTCGTCAAGATCAAGAAGCGCCTGAAACTTAGCCGGCGGACTCCGTAAAACTGAGCTCACAGACAACGAAACGGGGAGTCCCCGGTCCAAAGCTGCTAGAATAGTCGCCGGCCAAAGCCTCACAGCTTGGAGGTCCATGGTGGAGCAGGGCGGTTTGCAAGCTTATCTCAACGGCAAGATGATGCCGTACGAAGACGCCCGCGCATCCGCACAGAGCAAGGGACTCCAAGAGGGCGGCCTGTATGACCGCGCAAGGACATTCAACGGCAAAGCGTTCAAGCTTCGTCGCCACCTGGAGCGCTTGATCAACAGCTTTGCCTTCGCCCAGATCGAGTCGTCCATGTCGATGGTAGACCTTGAGGAGGCGACACTCAAGGTACTGGAAACGAACCTACCCCTGCTCTCCGACGGGAGCGAGTTCGTCGTGACCCAGCTCGTAAGCCGCGGCCTCGCCTCGTCTCTCGACGAGACGCCGGAAGTCAACGTTTTTATCTACTGTGAGCCTCTTGAGTTCCGCGAGTTCGCAGCCGGCTATCTGACTGGCGTACGCCTTATCACTCCGACCACATATGGCGTGCCCAGGCAGGGCTCCGAGGGCACACGCGAGGAGCGAGAGCAGCAGACCTTGTCTCTCATGTCGACGCCGGAAGGCATCCTGACAGAGTGTGAGGGGGCCAACTTCATGCTGGTAGAGGACGGACGGATCAAGCTGCCGGACCGGAGCAACGTGCTGCCCGGTATCTCCATGGAGACGGTCCTCGAGTTAGCAGAGGGACTCGGCATCCCCATCGACGAGGGGGAGTACTCCACGTATCACGCGTACAAGGCAGACGAGGCGTTTATTTCCAGCACGCGCCACTGCATGCTGCCTGTCGCAACCATCAACGGACTTCGAGTCGGAACCGAGCTTCCTGGACCCGTGACCCGGCGGCTCCTGGAGGCCTGGAGAGACCTGGTCGAAGTGGACTTTGTTCGGGAGGCCCTCGACGCGAGCCGCTCCTAGCCGACGAAGGCGCCCGGTTTCACGCATTTGTCACTCCACGCTCATGAACTTGCGCCACTGGCGTCTCTTGACCGCTGGCACCAGCCGATGGTGCTCCCGGTAGATATGGGTACCAGCGACCACGAACGATAGTGATAGGCAAAGGCCGACCATCCCGGCCGGCTGCGACGTCAAGATAGTCAGCGCGTTCAGCGCGACAAAGGCCCCGGTAATCGACCATACCACGTGGCGCGAGATGGCTAACAAGGCCAGGCCAACTGCCAAACTCACTGCCGTCAGATCCCACATCATCGCTGCCGATATCCCCAACACGGTTGCTCCACCCTTTCCCCCCTTGAAGCCGAGCAGAGGGGTGAAGTTGTGGCCCAGTGTTGCCATCAGGGCCGCCAGGTAGATGACGTAATCGGGGGCGCCTAGTCCCTCCGCCACGATCACCGTGAGCGCACCTTTCGCACCGTCCACGGCCAGGACCGTCAATCCGGCCTTTGCGCCGACCTGGCGATAGGTATTCAGCGCCCCGGGGTTTTCGCTACCGAGCCTGCGAATGTCCACGCCTGCGGACAGGAGGGACACGACGTACGCCGTCGGAAACATACCCATGAGGTAGGCAAGAAGGACAGCGGCGATAGACTCAGTGAGCATCTACGTTCAATCGTAAGGGGCCACGGCGCACCGTGGCAACCGGCGCAAGCCCGGCCGAGATCGTTTGCCGAGCTCTTGCGGGAACATTGGGAGGGCTTGATCGGAAGCGAGTCGTTTCTAGAAGTGAGCCTAGGTACGGCTGGAAACCAGATCTAGAGCACCTCGTAATGCGAGGTAGTAGCCGAAGAGCCCAAAACCGAGCACTACCCCCCGACAGACCGGTGCGATTTCTGACACGTTGCCCCTGGCGGTGGGGTTCGAGACGTGAAGCTCAATGGTCGGGAACCGCACTTGAGAGATGGCGGCAGCCAGCGCCGGGTGACCGATGGTGTATCCCGCCGGATTGATTACTGCTGCGTCCACGTCTCCGTCGTGGGCTTCGTAGAACCTGTCAATTACCCGGCCTTCGATGTTGGAATGAAAGATCTCGACCTCGACACCGAGTTCCGCAGCGTAGCCATTGATCTTTTCGTCGTACTCGTCGAGCGTCTGTGGGCCGAAGCGCTCCGCCTGGACCTTGCCCCGCATGTTCATTCCGGCACCGTGTACTACCAGAATCTTGGTCAATCGTTTCTCCTCTTGTAGATTCGAACTCTAAAGCGGCAAGCCCAGCGCGTCAACGGCTCTCCGATAGACTCGCCAGGCAATAATGCGAACGAGTATCCCGGTGACGCGCGCACCTTGAAACAGATGACACCAAAGGAGAAAAACCCGTGAGGTTGAACAGCTCCACATTGCTCTGGTCCCGTCGCTTCTTTCCTCGTTCGGTGTCAATTGTAGCAGCGTCAGTACTCCTGGCCTTGCTCCTCCATTCGAATCCTTCGCCGACTTTCGCCCAACAGAGTTCAAGCGAATTCGGCTTCATCTTCGATAGTGACTCGAAAGGCTGGCTGACCGGGTTCGCGGACCTGCCCGCGGGATACGATCAGGGCATTTATGAGCTGGAATCCAGCCACAGGGAGCTACCAGGAGAGTTGACGGGTAACGGTATTTTCATCCAGGGCCACAACCGTAGCGACGATCTCTTCATGTTCCTCAGCCGACAGGTCGATGGACTCGAGCCGGGGACCGCGTACCGAGTAACCATCTCTGTTGACATTGCGACAAATGTCCCGACTGCGTCATTTGGCATTGGCGGGTCTTCAGGAGAGAGCGTGTACGTCAAGGCCGGGGCCACGGCGATCGAACCGGCCATAGAGCGAGACGGGCAGGACTGGCTCAGTCTGACCATCGACAAGGGAAACCAGGCCAGGGAAGGCGAGGACATGATCAACCTGGGGAACGTTGCTCACCCGGACGTGGCTGATACTGAGTACAGAATTAAGACCCTAAATAACGAGGAACGCCCCTTCGAAGTGACCGCTGACAAAGGTGGCAGGCTGTGGCTGATCGTTGGAACGGATAGCGGTTTCGAAGGGCTTACGAGTCTCTATTACACCGGAATCAAGTACACTTTCGACCCCGTTGTGGAGCCTCCGGTCGCTCCCCCGAAGGTCGGTGACTACGCCCTTCCGGGTTGGTCACTTGCCATATCCATGGTTCTGGGGACCTCGTTGATGCTACTCGGCTTGCGGCTTTGGACGAAGCGCAGTGCCCGACCGCCAGTCAGATGAGATACGCAGCTATATTCCCAGAGCGGCGAACGAGGCCGCCATCACGCTGTCGGCGTCGATGCCGTACTCCTTGTAGAGCTCCGGACGGGAGCCCGACTGGCCGAACTCCGTGACCCCGAGGGGCATCGTCGTCGTGTTCAAGGCACTGCCGATCCAGGCCAGCGTATGCGGGTGGCCGTCGACTACCGTGACCACGGGAGCGCCCCGCTCCGACGCAGGAACGACATCTGCCATGAATTCGGACAGAGGCGTCCCGTCGTTCACAGACGCCCTGACACTTTGCTGATAGCCCCGATATAGGGGGCCGGGGCCTGTGACGTTGATCACGTTGGCGAAGATTCCCTCTTCCAACAGCCGGTCGCTGGCTTCGACGATCTCAGGGACCATGGCCCCGCTGGCCATGAGTTGGACGACGTTCTCCCCCGGCTGGTAGCCGGGCTCGCGGCTCCTGTCTAACAGCCGGTACGCGCCGGCGAGTGCCTGCAGTCTCAGCCGTTCCGCTTCATCCGGGTCGTCGGGCAGGGTGAACAGGTCCTGGTCCACGCGCTTGCTGGTCAATCTTAGGTAGGTCGAACGCGTGCGCAGTCTGATCTGCTCCATGGCGGAGAGCATGATCCACTCCAGTTCCCGACCGAAGCACGGCTCGTAGAAGTCCAAGCCAGGCATCTCGATGCCGATGGACGGGGTGATGACAGACTGGTGAGCGCCGCCTTCCGGGCCGAGCGTAATGCCTGAAGGCGTGCCGATGATGATGAACCGGGCCCCAGAGTAGACACTGTAGAAGAACGCATCCAGGCCCCTGCGTACGAACGGGTCGTAGACCGTGCCGAGCGGGAAGAGCAACTCGCCGTGCATCTCGTGGGTCAGGCCTAGTTGGCCCAGCATCATAAACAGGTTGTTTTCCGATATCCCTAACTCGATGTGCTGGCCCCGATGTGACTGTTCCCACTTGAGAGCGCGGACAATGTCTTCCTTCGGGAGCGGTTCGGTCTCCCGCTTGTCCCACACCCCGACCTTGTTTATCCAGCCGCCCAGGTTCGTCGAGCTCGCGACATCCGGGCTTACCGTCACGACTCTGTCTCCAAGGTCTGGCAAGTTACGCGAGATGTCGGTGAGTACCAGTCCGAAGATCTGCTGCGTGGCCATCTGGCCTCGGTACACGTGGTCGAACGAGGTAGGGATGGAGATGCTATCCGCCTGAGCGCCATCGGCCTTTCCCACGTCGAGCCGCTCTCGAATCTCCGAGCAGATGCGGCCCAACTCGCTCCCCGAATCGAACCCGGACCAGACTTCTTCGTCAGGGATTTGGAGCCGGCCCTGCAGTTCGACCATCTGCTCGCGGGACAAGATGACGGAATGGTTCTGGGGGTCACCTATCGACGGCAGCATCCAGCCTTTTTGCGTGTAGGCCAGCACGACGCACGGTCCGTTGGAGACCTCGACCTGGGAGAAGGCCTCCCGGAGCATCGAGAAGTCGTGGCCGCCCAGGTTGCGGAAGATGTCCTGGAGCTCCCGGTCGTCCCACTGACTGATTAGGCGTTTCATATCGTCGGGGAAACCGCTGGTGCGTGGTAGCCATTCCCGCAACGTTTCGGAAGAGGCCCGCAGCAGCCGCTGGTAGACCTCGTTGGACATATCGTCGATGGCCTTGCGAAGCAACTCGCCGTTGGGCTGCCGGAAGGCCGCCTGGAGCCGCTTTCCGTACTTAGCGTCCACCACGTTCCAACCGTTGGCGGCGAACATCTCTCGCCAGGCCCGCACCCGAATGCCGGGGATGACGCGATCAAGGCTCTGCCGATTCAAATCGACGACCCAGAGGATGTTTGACAGGCCCGCCATTGCGGGCTCGGCGATGGCCTCCCATACAGTCCCCTCGTCAAGCTCGGCGTCGCCCAGAAGGCTTATGTACCTGCCCGCCGGGGCGTCGGTCATAAGTCCGTGAGACCGCGCGTACTCGTCCGATAGGGCCGCGAAGTTGGGCGCAATCGAGCCGATCCCCACCGAGCCTGTGGAGAAGTCGACCGGGTCTGGGTCCTTGGTCCGGCTCGGGTACGACTGGAGGCCGTGGAAGCCCCGCAGAGTCCTCAAGTAGCTCTGGTCCAGGTTGCCCAACAGGTACTGGATGGCGTGATAGGTAGGGGATGCATGGGGTTTTATAGAGATGCGGTCGCCGGCTCGCATGAAATCGAAGTAGAGAAAAGTCAGCACGGTCACGACCGATGAGCTGGAGGCCTGGTGGCCGCCGACCTTGCCCCCATCCAGGCTCGGACGTACGTTGTTGGCGTAGTCCACGATGTTCATGGCCAACCAGAGCACGCGGTCCTGAATCTGCAGGAGCGTTTTGTCTCGTTCGCTCAGGGGCTCGATCTCGGTGGAGATGTCGGTGGCCATCTCGTCCTCCCAGTTGCCGGTCTCCAGCGGGTCGCTCGACCGGTACAGTATAGCAGGTGCCCAGACGTCCAAAGGAGGCTTGAATGTGGCCAGAGTGGCTAGCCCAGGTAGGGCCTCACCCAGTCTAGGCTGGCCTCCGTCGTCTCGGCCAACTT
>JAQBTI010000102.1 GCA_027624995.1 Chloroflexota bacterium | reverse complement strand
GGCCGTGGTCAAGGTGCGCACAACTGACTGGCGACACAATGGTCAGCTTTTGTACACGAAATTGCCGTCGATCTCGTCTCTATTCAGAAGGCGGTTGAGATGCAGACCTTCCAGCACGAACTCAACGGCGGAAGCCACGGAGGCCGGATCGTCGCCTTCGATTATCCGTGCCACGAGCTCCTTCGCCTCCCCCATCTCTTCTAGTCTGCCCACATAAGCTGAAGAGGCCGCGTCGGCGCCGGCCTCCACGACCAGACCATTCTCGAACCTTACCAGTAGGTCATCGAACTCGGCCGCACTGAAATAGCGGCCGAACACGTTCAGCACCGCCTTCTTGATGAGGTCCTCTACGACCCTGTACTCCCGGCCTTCCTCGACGCTCTCCATCTCAAGCTTGCCATTCATCGACGCGATGAGGGCCGGCAGGTCGCTTATGCGAGGGGACGCCCGCTCGTTCAAGCGAAGTCCTCGCTTGAACGAGGAGCTCAGAAGTGTCTCGTAGTTGGCTATTGACACTCTCAAACTAACGCCAGAGCGCTGGTTGATTTCGGGGCTTCGGCGGGCCAGGGATGTGATCTCGGCGACCACCTCCCTCATGTACTCCGGTACCGACACCCTCTCGGACGTGTCCTCGAAACGGACATACTCTTGGTCCACTATGCTCAACTCTTGTTCGGCAGTCTGCGGATAGTGCGTCCGTATCTGGGCGCCGTACCGGTCTTTCAGCGGGGTGATGATGCGGCCGCGGTTCGTGTAGTCCTCCGGATTGGCCGTAGCGACGATGAACAGGTCAAGCGGGAGCATTATCCGGTAGCCCTTGATCTGGATGTCGCGCTCCTGCATCAGATTGAACAAGCTGACCTGGATGCGTTCTGATAAATCTGGTAGCTCGTTGATGCAAAAGATTCCCCGATTGGTACGGGGTATCAGGCCGTAGTGAATCGTCAGCTCGTCCGAGAGGTACCGGCCCTCGGCCACTCGGACGGGGTCGATCTCTCCGATGAGGTCGGCCACAGAGATGTCCGGAGTCGCAAGCTTTTCGGAGTACCTCCGCTCCCGGGGGAGCCACTCGATAGCAACGCCGTCGCCGTAGGCATCGATCTTGTCTCTGCAGTATCTGCAGATTGGTGCGATCGGGCTATCGTTGATTTCGCAACCGGCGATCACCGGAATTGTCTCGTCAAGCAAGCTGGTCAGGTGCCTGGTGAGCCGGGATTTGGCCTGGCCTCTCTCTCCCAGCAGTATCAGGTCCTGGCCTGCAAGGAGGGCGTTCTCGACCTGGGGTGTGACCGTGTCTTCGAAGCCGATTATGCCGGGAAAAAGCTGCTCGCCGCTCTCAATCTTGGCGACGAGGTTCTTACGGACCTCCTGTTTGACGGTCGACGGCTCGAAACCGCTGTCGCGCAGTTCGGCTATAGTCTTCGGTTGACTGCCCTTCGGCATAGATGTCACCTGCGCTCATTCGTGCGCTCGCGGTAGATCTCTACGGCGGCGTGCGAGAGGATGCTGCCCTTGATTGGGACCTCGGGCTTCTTTACAGTTACCTTCACGGACTCTACGTCAAAACCGTCGAGGATGGCTCCCGCTATGGTCTCGGCGACGCTCTCCAACAGCTTCCGGCTGGGTCCTTCTACGATGTCCTTAACCACACGGAACATCTTCGAGTAGTTGACAGTGTCTTCGGGGTCGTCGGAGCGACCTGCGGCCTTGAGGTCTCGCTCGGTCTCGAGGTCGACTACGAATCGCTGGCCGACCTTCTGTTCCTCCGGGCCCACGCCGTGGAAACCATAGAAGACCATCCCTTCGAGCTGTATCTTGTCGGCCATGCCTGCCCCTACCTCCGGCCTTCGATCCTCGCCGCCGTGTCCAATAGGGAGCGCGCTCGCCGCACGACCGGCACGTCAATGACCATCCCATCAAGCGAGGTGGAAGCACTGCCGGAACGTTCGGCCTCTTCGAATGCCTCGACGACGCGTCTGGCGTTCTGAAGCTCCCCCTCGGTCGGCGAGAACGCCTCGTTGATCGGTGCAACCTGGGCGGGATGTATCGCGCACTTTCCCCGGAAACCCAGGCCACGGGCCGTTAGAGCATCCTTCCTTAGTCCGTCGATGTCACGGAATCGGAAGAAGGGTGTATCCAGCGCGAGCACACCGGCCGCCCTGGCCGCTATAGCCACGGCTGCCCTGGGATACGCGATCTCGGCGTCCGATTCAGTTCGCTCGATCTCCATGTCGTTTGTGAAGTCCTCGGCCCCGAAGGCCACGGCGGAGACCCGCGACGAGCTGGCGATATCGAAGGCGTTCACGATTGCCAAGGCAGTCTCCATCCACGGGACAATCCGAACGGTTCCTCGCTCGATCCCGGTGGCGTCCTCCAGTCGGTCAAGTAGCTCGGAGACGCGAGCGATGTCCGCCGCAGTCCCGATCTTGCCAACCGATAGGCCCTGAATGTGCGGCCCTACAATGGCCTTTAGGTCGTCTTCGATCAGCCCGCTATCAAGGGAGTTGACGCGGGGAATCACTACAGCACCTGTTTCCGCCAAGCGTGAGAGGTATCGAGCAACCATCTCGCGGGCGGTCGCCTTCTCAGCCTCGGGGACCGAGTCCTCCATGTCGGGGATGAAAGCATCGGGCACATCGCTGACGTTGCGGTTTTCGGCGCCTGGGGCAAGGCCCAACGCCTTTTCGAGCATGTTGGCGCGGTTCCCCGGGACGAACAGAAGGCTCCTGAGCAGCATGACGGAGAGTATATCACGGCCTGTCGGGACCTTAAGGACGGCTTCGTTGACACGTCCAAGCCCCTATGCTATAAGGCGTCCAACAACGGCCCCGGAGCGACGAAATGAGCGGTCCAGCACCACCCAGATTCGAGGTCATCGGCGTCACCGGCATAGGGGAGATTACCGCCGGCGACCGCCTTGGAGAGACTATCGTATCCGCAGCTCGGTCCCAGGGCACTGCGATCGAGGATGGGGACCTGCTGGTGGTAACTCAAAAGGTAGTCTCCAAGGCCGAGGGCAGGCTCGTAGACCTCCGCGACATTGAACCCTCGCCGCTGGCGTCTGAGCTGGCGTCGACATCGGGCCGCGACCCCAGGCTTGTGGAGGTGGTCCTGAGAGAAAGCAGGTCCATCGTCCGAACGGACCCTGACCGTGGAATCATCATCTGTGAGACCATGCACGGCTTCGTGTGCGCCAACGCCGGGGTCGACACCTCGAACGTTCCTGGAGAATGGATGGTGTCTCTTCTCCCCGAAGACCCGGACAGGTCAGCGCGGAAGATCGTGCACGACATAGCAGAGGCCGCGGGAGCCGATGTGGGCGTAGTTATCTCGGACACGCACGGCAGGGCCTGGAGAGAGGGCCTCACCAACCTGGCTATCGGTGTGGCAGGCCTGAGTCCGATTCTGGACTACAAGGGCACGACCGACATGTCAGGCCAGGTGCTGAGCGTCACGGCCATCGCGGTGGCCGACGAGCTTGCAGCGACAGCCGAACTGGTGATGGGAAAAGCTACCGGAGTACCGGCCGCCATAATCAGAGGCTACGCTTTCCCGGCGGGGCCGGGCGACACGTCAGACTTGGTCCGAAACCGCGCGACCGACCTCTTCCGGTAGAGTCGCATAGCCCGGTTAGTTGTCCTCGTCGTTCTCCGTGAAGTCTGTGTCCGCCGTCAGGTCAACACCCAACGAAATCCGTGAGCCGACGCCGACCTGGTCGACCGGCGCGTCGCCGCCCCAGGCGGAGCCCTCCCAATAGTTCAAGAAATCACGCTCTTCGCTGCAGTTTCGGCAGAGACCCCTGCTGGTCGGGCCCGAGGGTTTATCGATTACCCAGTGATGCTGGCATACATTCACATCCAGGACCTCGGGGCCCAAGATCACTTTCTCTTGTAGTCTGGCTTTACTCAACTTGGTACGGTCCTCCGGAATTCGTCGTCCTGGTTATTCTTTTCCTATAATTCGACGGCGCAGTCTAGCAAGGCGTTCGGCTGGATGTCAAGGGTTTGAGACGCAAATCGTCGGGCAAATGGGTTAGGGTGGAACGAGTATCCTGGTCTCAGGACTTCCGCACCGTCACAGGGGAACCGGACTGAACAGCCTTGAGCACTCTCGGGTCTCCTTCGAGTCGTCCGTTGACGTTGACCGGACTGGCCGGTCGGATTTCGTCTCCTCGGCTAGCCGGAGTCGGGCCGAAGAAGAGGCCCAAGGCCTGTCCCGGAGGCCAAAACCCTACGTCCCCCATGCCGACCGTCTCCCGGGCGTCATCCTCCCCGGCGAATACGTCGATGCTGAAGTAAATCTCGTCAACCCACGTACTGGCGGCAGCCTCGATTGATAGGGCATCCCAGACCAGGTTAGCCGTGTCGGTGTTTTCCAAGCCGGCGGTCACCTCGACCTCTCCGGCGGTAATCGATATTCATCGTGTATCCATTGACGTCTGCCTCGGAGCCATTATGGCGAGCCAACTACGCTTGACACAACCGGCGAGCGCGTCTAAGTTTCACTGGCCATGAGGCAGGAAGCGATGAGAGCAGACAGATCGGTCTGACTCTATTGGAGCACGAGGCTATCCCCGGCATGGAACTAAAAGACCGACTGCGTGACGAGTGGACCGCGCTCGCGCCGGAGTGGATCGAAGCGGTAACCGTCGGGGGCGACCGAAACATCCACCGAGTGGGGCTCCTCGACGCGTGGATGCTGGAAGCAGTGGGTGAGGTGTCTGGCCTGACCGTGATCGACCTCGGGTGCGGCGAGGGCCGGTTCAGCCGCATGCTGGCGGAACAAGGAGCACGGGTGACAGGCCTCGATCTCTGCGAGCCTCTGATCGACTACGCCCGAAAGCTCCGGCTCAAGGACGAGGAGTACGTGCTCGGCCACATGGAAGACCTTGCGTCTATCGGCTCCGACAGCTTCGACCTGGCCGTCTCGTACATCACACTGGTCGACGTACCCGATCTGAAGCGGGCTACAGAAGAAGCGTTCCGGGTGTTGAGACCCGGTGGCCGTTTTGTGGTCTGCAACCTTCAGTCTATGGTGACAGCAGGCAACGGGTGGATCAAGCATAACCAGGTCAAGTTGCACTACAAACTTGACGACTACTTCGATGAGAGCACGCGACAGATTGCCAATATTGACTTGACCAACTTCCACCGAACCCTGTCCATGTACCTCAATACGTTCCTGGCTGCCGGATTCGCTATGGAAGGGCTCAGGGAGCCCAGGCCCACTGCGGCACAAGTTGCGCAGTATCCTGAGTTAGGGGACGAGCTCAGAGTACCCACATTTATCATCTATCTGTTACAAAAGCCACCCAAGTAGTCACAACAGGGAGAGACAACAATGCCAACCGTTCAGGCAGACACACTTAGCAAAATCGCAAAAGACTTGCTCCAAGCCGCTGGAGCCAGCCAGGATGAGGCGTCGACGGTCGCGCGGCACTGTATCGGTGCGAACTTGGCGGGACACGACTCCCACGGCATCATCGCCATCCCTACCTATATTGATCGCATGCAGCTCGGGCACATCGTGCCGGGCGCTCCCATTGAGGTGATCCAAGAGACGGAATCGACGACGGTCGTGGACGGCAACTGGGGGTTCGGGTTTGTGGTGTCCGAGCAGGTGATGACGACCACGATCGAAAAGGCCCGAAAGCACGGTGTCGCCTCCGCGACGGTGCGGCGGCAAGGTCATATCGGCCGAGTGGCCGACTACCCTCTGATGGCCGCAGGGGCGGACATGATCGGACTGATGACCGCCGACTCGGGCCGCTCGGCAAAGTTGGTGGTCCCGTTCGGCGGAAGAGAGCCGCGGCTAGGCACAAACCCAATTTGTATCGCTATGCCGAGCAACCTCGAAGGGCCGATGTTCGTGGACATGGCGACTAGTGCCGTCGCAGGCGGCAAGATAAACCTGGCCGCCGCGCGAGGCACCTCGATTCCCGAAGGCTGGCTGATAGACAAGGACGGTAACCCTACAACCGACCCCGGAGACCGCAAGGATGGTGCGATGCTGCCCCTGGGTGGCACCGAGGGCCACAAAGGTTACGGCCTCTCGGCGATGGTGGAGATACTGTCCGGCGTATTAACCGGCCTAGGCTTCGGGCACGACCCGTCGGGCCGCCACAACGACGGGTGCTTCCTGGCGGTTTTCGACGTAGGGGCATTCAGGCCTGTGGAGGAGTTCAAGCGCGAGGTTACGGAGTTCGCCGCCTACCTGAAGAGCTCGCCGCCAGCCGAAGGTTTTGATGAGGTCTACTACCCGGGCGAACTGGAGCACCTGCGGTCGCAGAGGCTGGGCAAAGATGGCATAGACGTCGAGGACGCGACCTGGCAAAAGCTAACGGACCTGGCCCAAGGCTATGGCATCGCCGCGGAGTTGGGTCTGGAGTAGCGCTGGCCAGTTCGCGTGAAATCGTAGGGGCGCACGGCCGTGCGCCCTTACCCCCTACGTACATGGCGACAAGGAGGACAACGTGGCTGAAACTAACTACTGGCTGGTGAAGTCGGAGCCGGGCGCGTACTCGTACGCCGACCTACAGGGTGAGGAGGACCAGACCGCCGAGTGGGACGGCGTCCGTAACTACCAGGCCCGCAACAATATGCAGAAGATGAAGGTCGGCGACCTGGTGCTCTTCTACCACTCCAACGCCAAGCCCAATGCGGTCGTGGGCACTGCCGTCGTCGTCAGGGAGTCGTACCCGGACGACACTGCCTGGGACCCATCGTCCGAGCACCCGGACCCAAAGAGCACTCCCGGCAAACCGGTCTGGTTCATGGTGGACTTGAAGGCTGACACGGAATTCTCTCGTGAAGTATCACTTCAGGAGATCAAGGACACTCCCGGGCTGCATGACATGGTCCTGGTGAACAACTCACGGCTATCGGTCCAGCCTGTCGCAAAGGCCGAATGGGAGATCGTCGTCGGAATGGGGACGGGAGGCTGAGCGGCCCCAACCCGGTCTAGTTTCCAACCCTCACGACCCGCGCTCCGCGCAGAAATGGTGTAGCCCCCTAGTGGTTCGGGAGATTCTTCCGTTGGCGTTCCAAGAGCAGGACATTAGTTTCAATGACGGCGACATCAGACTTGCCGGAACGTTACTGCTACCGGAAACGCCAGGACCACATCCTGCGACGGTGTTCATACATGGCTCCGGCCGAGCCGTCCGCAATGATTATCGGATAACGGCTGCGCATTTCGCCGATCAAGGGATCGCCGGTCTGATCTATGGCAAGCGAGGATGCGGCGAGTCCGATCGTGACTGGCTCACTATGGCGGACATGGAGCACTCTTTCCCGTTGTGGGCGGAGGACGCAGCCGCGGGTCTTTATCACCTTAAGAGTCACCCCGAGATCGACCCACAGAAAATTGGATTCTGGGGACTGAGTCAGGGCGGCTGGATCGGGCTACTCGCGGCCTCGAAGACGCCGGAAGCCGCCTCTGTAATCTCTGCCTCAGGCCCGGGGGTCGGTGGGCACGAGCAGATGGACTTCTACATACAGAACCGTCTGGCCTCCGACGGATGCACTCGCGAGGAGATTGAACACGCACTGACCGAAAGGAAACGTACTTGGGACTTGGTCCGCGAGATCGCGGTTACAGGACAGGGATGGACCGAGCTCAAAGAACTCGTCCTGCAGGCGTCGCAGACGAATTGGGTCGATCTTGTTCCGGCTTTCCTCGTCAATGACATCGACAGTCTGGAGTCTAACCTGCGCCCGTTCATCGAGATACTCGCCCAAGACCCAGATTTCCGGTATGACCCGGTTCCCGCGCTGGAGGGAACCACCTGTCCCGTCCTCGCGATCTGGGGCGATGCCGATACTGTGGTGCCGGTCGAAAAGAGCGTAGCCATATACCGGGAATCATTGGATCGAGGCGGCAACGATGACCTTACCATTCGGGTCTTTCCGGACGCCGGTCATGGCCTGAGACTAGGCGATGGATCAATGGCGCCGGGGTATATAGAGGCCATGACAGACTGGCTTCGGGCACGGATGGGAAATAAGCCAACCGAT
>JAQBTI010000101.1 GCA_027624995.1 Chloroflexota bacterium | reverse complement strand
CCGGAGCAGACCGTTGACCTATCAGACCAGGAGGAGGAGATCGGAGAGGTCTCGGTATCAATCGATGCAGAGCTCAATGACCTGCCTAGCAACGTCCGGGTCGAGGTGACGATGGCCCTACGGCTCCCCAGCTCGGCGCTGGAGGCCGGAATCGAAGGCCTCGCAGATGACGAAGCCGCGGAGCTTGTCGGAGTAGCCTTTAGCGTTACCATCACCAAAGAAGGACTGGACGACGGGACGGTAGTCGGGAACAGCCGGCTCACGACCAAGGTCGGACGCGCCTGGGCGGAGCGGCATGGCATTGAGAACGTTCGGATCTTCCGGCTCTCGGACTCCGGCGATCTCACAGCCCTTGCGACCCGCTTCGTTGAGTTCGACGGAGACTCAGCCGTTTTCGAGGCTGACTCTCCGAACGGACTGTCCGTTTTCAGCATGGTCGCCTTGAGGCCGCTACCGCCGACCTTCGTCGTGAGGTCGTTGTCCCTGAGCATGACGACTGTCGGGGCTGGAGAGAACGTCCTGGTCCTGGCCGAGGTCGCCAATATGGGAGGCGTCCAGGGCCTCTACGTCGCGACCCTGATGCTGGACGGACAACCCGAGTCGGGCGAGCAGGTGCTTGTGGGGCCGCAGTCTTCGGCTACGGCCAGGTTCGGCATCGCGGTCCGAACACCGGGGAGGCACCGGCTCCAGGTGGGAGAGGCCACGGCAACACTCGTCGTCCTCAAGCCCGCCACATTCGAAGTGACCGGCCTGACCGTGGAACCCTCTGAGGTGATGGTCGGTGGGCTCATGACGGTCTCAGCTCAGGTCAGTAACCTGGGAGAGGTAGCCGGGGACTACGATGCGGCCCTGCTGGTGGACGGAGAGCCAGTTGATTCGACCCGGGTCCCGGTCGGACCCGGCCTCACAGATAAGATCAGCTTTGCGGTGGAAGCGACGGAAAGCGGCGAGTTTGAAGTAGCGATCGGGGGTGCCAGTGGCCGGTTCAGGGTCCTCAGCCCCGCCCTCTTCATCTTCACGGACCTGAGCGTCTCACCGCCGAAGGTGGAGGTCGGCCAGATCGCGTCTGTCACAGTAACCGTCACGAACCAGGGGGACGCGGAGGACGCACGCATCGTGCCATTCAATGCCGGGGGCAACACAGTGGGGAGCCTGACCGTCCAGCTCGCTGCGGGAGCGTCACAGAAGCTGGCTTACGTGTTTACACCGACCGAACCGGGCGATTACGCCTTGGAGGTCGGAGGGCTCTCAATAACCCTTCAGGCGTCGACTGCCGACGAAGGCATCGGCTCAGGGACTATCGCCATCCTGATCGTCATAGGCCTGACACTGCTCGGCGGCATGGCGGCAGGGTTCTGGAAGTTCCGCACGTCCATTCTCCGGCCGAGCGTCGGCTAGCGCCAGTACCCGCCCGAGGCCCCAACGACCACGGTGGTCGAGTAGCTCGTGCTTCCACCATCGTCATCGGTCACCACGACCGTCACGCCGTAGGTGCCTGCGGCGCCGTAGGTGTGACTACCCGAGACGGACAGCCCGCCTACCGACGCGGCGGTCGACAGCCCATCCCCCCAGTCGATTACGGCGTTGTGAGAGTCAAGCCGTCCAGGATCTGTAAACTCGGTACTCACCGCTACAGGACGGCCCACCTGACCGCCAACCGAGCGGTTCCCGGACACGGGTGTCGAAGGCGCGACATTGACTACCCGCACCCCTACGCTGTCACATCCCTCCGCACCGTCGTTGTCAGTGGCGCATACCCGGGCGAAATACGAACCGTCATCACCGTAGGTGTGTTGAGCAGACAGCCGCCCTCCGGCCACGCTCGCGACAGATGTGACGCCGTCTCCCCAGTCCACGACGGCCGTATGACTGTCTCCCTCTCCTGCATCGGCAATAGAACCGAAGAGCACTACCTCGTCGCCCTCATTGACCCAATTCGAACGCATGCCAACGGCAACGGTGGGCGCGGTGTTCTCGATTTCGATAGATACCTAATCGCACCCAACGGCCCCGGCGTTATCCTGGGCACAGACGGTCGCCATGTACGAGCCGTTCTCGGCATACGCATGGCTCGCGGTGACCACTCCACTGTGCTGGTCGACTGCGGCCAAATCCGATGTGCCATCGCCCCACTCGACGATCGCCGTGTGGGTGTCGGCGGCGCCTTGATCGGTGATCGTCGCGCTGAGCGCTATCGTCACGCCCTCATCGGCAGATAGGTCTAGGCCCGCCTGCACAGACGGGGCCGCGTTGACGATTGAAATCGTGGTCGAGGCGCAGCCCGTAGCGCCATCATCGTCTGTGACACACACGGTCACCGCATATGTGCCATCGTCGACGTAGCGGTGGGCAGCCGAGACCTGCCCTGGGCCCTCGGTAGATGAGCCATCTCCCCAGTCGACCGAGAAGGTGTGAGTGTCCGTAGTACCGGGGTCGGTGAAGGTCGCCGAAATCGAAATGGCCTGCCCTTCGATGCCACTGGAGACTGCAACCGCATCCACGCTGGGAGCGGCGTTGGCGACTGCGACTTGGGCTTCGTCACAGGCGACCAGGCCCGCCGAATCGGTGGCACAGATCGAAACGGTGTAGTTTCCGTCCTCTGCATAGCTGTGGCTGACCGACAGAGCGCCGCTACCGGACGCCCCGACGCCTCCGTCGGTCCCTCCTCCGGATGCACCGTCTCCCCATTCGATCTGGACCGGCGTCAGACCTGTGGCGGCCACGTCGGCCGTAACCGAGGCTCTCACCGTGAACTCGTCTCCTTCGACGACGGCGAGGTCCGGACCCGCGTCGACGGAGACACTGGGCACGACCGTAGTCACCGTAAACGTAATATCCGCGACGCTCGTAGCGAGAGTCGTATCCCCGAACGCGTCGATGGCATGAGCGCCTGCCAACGTCAACAATTCTATTGTGAAGGTCGCCGTCCATCCGCCATTCCCGTCGGCGGTGATGGGCGACGGACTCGTGGCCGCGGGCGCCCCGTCAAAGGTGACGAAAATATTTGTCTCATTCGCCGCAAAGTTGGTTCCGGTCACGGTTACGGCGGTAAAGACAGGCCCCGTCGAGACGTCGACACCGATGGTCGGCACTGGGACCGTGACGCCTACCTGAAGGGTGCTACAGCCCTGCCCGCCGTCGTCGTCGGATACACACACCGTAACCGTATATATATCTGGGCCGATGTAAGTGTGACTACCGGAAACGATCCCGATTGTAGCCGTGACGGCGCGGCTGCCGGGGAACTCGGTGACTGCTCCGGTACTCGTTGCGCCATCGCCCCAGTCGATCGTGGCCGTGAAGTTCTCGGCTGTCGCGGGGATGCACGTCGGGCAGCCGAAACCTGGGTCGCTGAAGGTGGCGGGGTCCAGACTAACCGTGTCGCCGACATTTACTGCCTGGTCCACACCGGCATTCACGGTCGGCAAAACATTGGCGACCGTAACCTGGAGCGTGTCCGATCCCGACAGGCTACCCGCAGGGCCGTTGACGCGCTCAACCGTTACGGTGATCGTGTATGTCGCGTTGTCGGCGTAGACATGCGAGCCAGTTACAGCCCCGGCTCCGGTAACACTCGCCGACACGACGCCCGCATCGACGGTGCCGTCCCCCCAGTCTACGGTAGCCGTGTGGGTGCCCGGGAAGCCGGTGTCCGTCGTCGTCGCATTGAGTTGCACGACCGACCCTTCGTTGGCCACCTGGTCGGGTCCCGCTCCGACTCCCGGCGCAGGAGCGACCACGTGCAGCGTGTATAGCGCCAGCACCCGCTCCTCGTCGGGGTCGTTGCTGTCGATAACGATCTCCCTCTCGATGGTCCCGACTTCGAGGTCGCCGGAGTCTGCCGTAATACTGATCGCCTGGACGCCGCCGGGCTGTACGGCCCCGGACTCCGGCGTGACGGTAAGGAGGCCCGATGGGAGCGCGCCCGTCGAGATGAACACCGCCAGGTTGTTTTCGGTAAACACGCTGTTCAGCGAGACCTGGAGTCCGTCGCTGCCATCGGCGTTCTCGATACCTATCGTCGCGGACCCGCCGGCAAATTCTACGCCAGACATCGATAGGTACTGGAACGATATGTTGTTGGTCGTCTCTTCGAGAATAGCCTGGAATGTTAGGACGGACGGGCCGCTGAAGCGGTTCACGCCATCGTATTCGACGATGAGCTTCCGGTTACCGGGCGAGCCGAGCGTTTGATAGTAGACTGAGCCGCCGCCCGACGGCCGAAGATCATCCCAGAAGGGGGCGACGACCGCGTTCGGTGAGGATGTGTCCGGTATCGGATTGTTGGAGAAGTCAGTCCCGCCCGTGAAGGTGAGGTATCCGTTCGAGTCCACATTTACGTTGGTGTAGTCCACGCCGTAGAAGTTGAAGGTGAACCCCAGCGGAACGTTCTGGGAACAGTCGTCGCAACTCGACGCGGTCGTCAACAGCGTCCCCGATCCGCTGATCTCCTCCCAGTCAAAGGTCGGGCCGCCCGACTCTCGGCTGTCCGTCCACATATAGCCGAAAACGTCCGGGCCGCCGGCCCCCAATACGCCGGGGCCCGTTGAGTCGGTGGCGCCCTTCACGTCACCGGACGAATCAAGCGGCGTCGGAAGAGGAGGCGTTGCCTCGCGGTCGAAAATCTCGAACTCGAGGTCCGAGAAGCCGACGTTTTCGATGTTCATCGTGCTGGAGACGCTGTTGCCCTGCACCACCGTCTCCTCGAACGAGTTCGGCGCAACCTCGATGTCGGGCGGGAAGAGCTGTACCCGAACGCGCATCAGGTCCGCGAGCGCCGTGTATCTCAGGGCGCCCTCCGCCACGACCTTGATCCGGACCTCTCCGCCGGCCGAGAGGTAGGGCTGGAACGCGCCCGTCGCCCAGTCCACGGTCTGGTCGGCGGCGACCCGCCTCCGGCTGTCAATCAGTTCCCATCCCTGAGTCTCGAAGTTGAATACGAAGGTCTCCTGGTTGGCCAGGCCGTTGGTGTACCCGCCGTCGTACGTGACGCCTATTCCGACGATCTGAGCGACCGGCTTCGTCACTACGGCTGTGCCTTGCCAGTTGACCCTCCAGCTTCCATCTCGGCGGACCGGGGCTACATGGACATAGACCTGGTCATCGGAGAATAGACTGGCAGGCCCGCCGCCAATCACCTGGCCTTGCTCGTGCTGGAGTGTGGACGGGAAAAAGTCGGCCAGGGGTCCGCCGCCCTCTGTGATCAGGAACTGCATGAAGTCGCCCTGAGACTCGAAACGGATGAACGAGTGTGAAGCCCTGACCCGCAGACGTACTTCACCGTCAGCCGCTATGAACGGCCCGAAGTCACCCGTACCGAACGCAACTGCTACGTCCGCGCCACCTACTTCTCTGACATCGACCGTCTCATAAGAGCCGGTGGCAAAGTTGAACAGCAGCAGCTCCTGCGTAACCGCTGTATCGTTGCGCCCGTCGTAGCTCAGCGCTAGCTCCAGCAAGTTGAGCGGGTCCCGGTCTAAATGGACTGAGCCCGACCACTCGGTGATCCACCGACCACTTCTGCGGACGGACCGGATACGGAGCCGGTCACCGTCGTCGGCCTGTAGGCTACCGACGCCTCCCGACAATAAGGTGCCGCGGTCTATCGTGAGGTTGTCGGGCGAGAACGGAACGATTTCGATGGGCGCTTCGCCCGGCGGAGGAGGTGGAGGCGGGGGCGCCAGCGTCACCGTAATCGCTACCGAGGCACTGTCACCAAGGCCGCCCGAGTCCGTTACGGAGGCAGTGATCGTGTGCTGGCCGGGTTGCAGCGCCCTGGAGAATCCCGCCCCGGCGCCTATGACACCCTGGACGCTGGAGCTCCACGACAGGTTACCGGCGATGTCGCCGTCCTCCAGGTCCACGGCCGTTCCCGCGAACACTATGTTATCGACTGAGGCGAAGGTGCCCCCGTCCGTAGGGCTAGATATGTTGACCACCGGCGGCAGATTTGTTGGCGGTGGCGGGACCGCCGCAAAGGCATTCACAATCCCGAAGCCGAATTCGATGTCCTTACCGGCAGGGCCGAGGTCATCGGCGGTGGTCTGGAGCCGGAGCCGCACCTCGTCGTTTATCCTGCCGTTGCCATTCTCATCCTGAATACCCGACGCAATGATGAGCGCTCCAAGTCCTGCGACATGAGGAGAGGCCATCGATGTCCCTGAGAAGGAGGCGAATCCCCCGAGAAGGAGGCGAATCCCCCGCCCGGGACAGAGGATGTGATGCCAAATCCGGGCGCGGCCAGCTCGACCTCCGGGCCGGTGCTCGAAAACGATGCGCGACCATCGCTTTGGGTGGTTGCAGCCACGGCGATTACCTCGGGGAAGACCCCTGGGAAGCCAACCGTAGAACCGGCGCCGCCGAATCCCTCGTTCCCCGCGGACGCCACGATCAGTATCCAGGCGTCGGTCGCGGCGATCATGGCATCTCGCACCGCTGCCGGCGCACTGGAGCCGCCCAGGCTCATGTTGACGACGTCGATATCGTCGATGATGGCGCGGTCCATGGCTGCAACTATGTCGCTCCATAGTCCGAACCCGTCGGAGGCAAGGACCTTGTATGCGTACAGAGCGCACTCCGGCGCGACGCCGACGACCCCTGATTCGTTATCCTCCGCACATACGGTCCCGGCTACGTGGGTCCCGTGGCCGTTGTCGTCGAACGGGTCAGAGTCGCCGTTGACGAAGTCGAAACCGCCCACGAAGTTTCCGTCCAGCTCGAAGTGGGACATGTCCACACCGGTGTCAACGATGGCGACCTTTACGCCCGTACCCTTGTTATAGGCATGCACCAGCCCTGCGCCGATCCGCTGGACCCCCCACGAGTTGTCGAGTTCCAGGTCGGTAGCCTTGACAATCCCGTCCGGCTCTACGCGCGCGATATAAGGACTGTTCGCCAGACTACCAAGGCTGTTTGCTGGTACCTCGGCGGCAAGGAGAGCGAAGCTTTCGTAGGAGTGGGTGACCTTCCCGAGAACTGAGCCGACGGCCCATTCCGCGTCACTGCGGGCCGTCGCGGCCGAGGCGCCGGGCGCTTGAGTGTAGGTAACGAGCACCTTGGACGTGGCAGCGGGCGCACTCTGTGCTTCGACAACCGAGTCTGACGGCGTAAGAAGCGGGATTATAAGGATCGTGAGCAGTGCAAATACGATCGAAGCGCGGTATCGGTGCATTCTTATCCTTCCGCCGAAGCGGCGTATTCCGCCCCGAGGTCGAAGACCCGGACGACGAGGCCATTATTCCCAAGGTTACGAACGTTGTCAATGACCTAAAACTGCCGGTGGCACCGCAGCGGCGGCCAACACGGACCGAGCCCCAGAGTCGCGACGGTATGGGCCGCCTCCCGATAGGCCCGAGACGGCCTATACCGACTTCGCTCGGCCTGGAAGCGGTCCCCTCGTGCAAGTACTTACATGAGTGGCAGCAATGCAACGTGAACACTCCGAGCGCGACGCCGCCAGAGGCGGTCCGAGGCCCGTGTCAGGGGACCGTTGCACCGTGGCCCGGCATGGTCGGCGCAAGCCGAAAAGCGAGGGGTTAGGCCCTTGACTTTCTAAAAACCGCCTTTATACTTTGAAACCTAGGGGCAGGTGAACCGAGGCCCCCTTATTTTAGTTTGTAATAGAAAGCAGTTGCGTTCCTACTCACGTCTTGAAGTGGGTGACGCAATCATGGAGTGATAATGCATACGAGATCCCTGGCCTTCTCAGCCACTCTCCTTCTTGCTCTGGTCACGACCTCCGTCCTTCTCAATCGAGAGGTCATCCAAGGTGTCCACGGGCCTGGAGACGTGTCGATCGCAACGGCGATTGACAGGTACGATCTTGGGCAGACGGTCGAGCTGACCGGTCAGTTGACCTTCGACCTGAACGAGCAAGCGGCGGTATCCCGGGTCCGTCTGAATATCTCAGGCCCCCAGCCGATCGACGTCAACCTTCCCGTAGCCGACACCAGTGGGCTCTTCGTACCGGTGACCGGAGGCGGCGGAGGCACGCTGCCCGGTGGCACAACACCCGGTAGCACAACACCCGGCAGCACGCTCCCGTCAGCAGGCGATCTGTTCGTA
>JAQBTI010000100.1 GCA_027624995.1 Chloroflexota bacterium | reverse complement strand
GGGCAGGCAATGCGCATTGTCGCTGGCCGCCGAGGGTGTGAACGTTGCCATATGCGGGCGGACATCTGAGACCCTCGACAAGACCGTCGGCGAGCTCAGGGCCCTCGGCGTCCACAGCTTGGGAGTGATAGGCGATGTCTCCGTTGACGAGGACATCGGGCTTGTACACGAGGCGGTGGTGGATGGCCTAGGCCCAATCGACATCCTGGTGAACAACGCTGGCGGCTCCAGGTCCCGTGAGGACATAACCGAGACTTCTATCGAGGATTTCAGAGGAACGTTCGACCTGAACGTTTTCGGAGCGTTCCAACTGATAAAGCTGGCGCTACCGCATATGCAAGGTCGGCGGTGGGGCAGGGTGATCAACATCGCCTCGATCTGGGGGCGTGAACACGGCGGCAACATCTCGTATATGTCGGCCAAAGCAGCCCTGATTGCCTCTACCAAGAACGCAGCGGTCGCGCTTGCCAAGGACGGTGTACTGGTCAACAGCATCGCGCCGGGCTCGATCGCGCACGCCGGAGGCAGCTGGGAGCGCTTTCAGAACGACAACCCGCCGGATGTGGTTGCAGACTTTATCAAAAGCAACCTGCCCTTGGGGCGATTCGGCTGGCCCGAGCCTGTTGGGGATTTGGTGGCGTTCCTATCTTCGGACAGGGCCGGACTGATCACCGGGGCGTGCATTGTGGTCGACGGTGGTCAGGGCTACTCGATGATCTAGGTGTCCGTGACGGACTCGCGGTTAGGGAGAGTCGCCGACTCGGTCTCGTGCTGGGCCAGGTTCACCGAAACCAGTCGGTGGATAACTACGGAGACTGCCACGACCGCCGCTCCGAGGGCGTACCCTCCTACAACGTCCGCCCAGTAGTGTGCTCCGAGGTATATCCTCGAGACTCCGATGGCGAGCAGCGTCATGGCAGCAAGGACCAATATCAGCGTGCGGGTGGCCGTCGCAGCCATCGGACTCGTCAACACGGCTACCAGAGTGCCCAGGAAAACGACGTAGTACGTGACGTGTCCGCTTGGGAATGAGAAGCCGTCAAACTCTTGAAGGACCTCGACGACGTCCGATGTCGGTCGGGGCCTTGCAATTATCTCTTTCAGAGCGCTATTCATCACAGTGCTGGAGCCCGTGGCAACCAGAACGACAACCGCTTCGATCCGACGCCCGTACACAAAGAGGCCTGCCAAAACCGCAAGCGACAACGGCAGGGCCACCATGGTCGAACCCGGAGCTGAGATCCCTTTCATTGTCGTGTCGAGCCAGGAGGTCCGCCACGATTGGACCCAGTCCGAGACGTCGGCCTCGCCTGGAAATTCGTCGGCGGTGGCCGCCATGAATCCAAACGCGACAAGGAATACCAAATATGCCGCCGCAGCGACGATCAACAGGCGTTTCCGAGTCAACACCGGGCCCGACGTTTGGCTCTCCCTCTCTACTTGAGTCATCTACCTCTCGGTCGGGGCCCGTCGAAGGCCCTAGCGACATTCAAGAGGTTAGCAGAGGTCGCGCGGGCGCTTCAATGCCGGTTGGCCCTTCTGCCTCGCTGATAACCACACCACCCTGACAGTCCCGGGCGGACATGGACAACTCGTGTTAACATATAGGCGCCAGAATGACTATTCAAGACCACACGTCCTTCGACGCTGATATCAATAATCGACAGAGCGTTCAACCTGGGAGCCTAATCCAGCCGTCCGCGCCTCCACTCATCCAAGACGTACCCGCTGTAGGCCAGCCTATAGACGAGTACGCCGACCTGAGAAGGTTGGTTACAGAGCGCGGTCTCCTGGATAAGCAGTTCTCTTACTACGCCTACAAGATGGCCTCGACCGTCGGGCTGCTGGCCCTCGGCATCGCAGTTCTCGTCCTCGTAGATAACCTGTGGGTCCAGCTTTTGAATGCCGGGTTTCTGGCCTTCGTCTTCGCCCAAATAGGGTTCATCGGCCACGATGCGGGCCATCGACAGATCTTCCGCTCGGCCCGCAACAATGAATTCACGAGTCTTGTCATCTGCTTCCTGTTGGCGTTAGATCGTAGTTGGTGGCTCGACAAGCACGGTCGACACCACAATAATCCCAATCACCTGACACTGGACCCGGATGCCGACTTCCCGGTTCTGGCCTTCACGAAAGAGCAGGCCCTCAAGAGGAAAGGGATTTTCCGGTTCATCGTAAGAAACCAGGCTTTCCTTTTTTACCCGATGTTGCTTTTCGAGGGTTTGGGCTTGCGTATTGCAGGGAGCCAATACGTACTTGCCAACAAGATCAAGTATCCCCTGGTAGAACCGCTGCTGATGCTGGGCCACTTCGCGGCGTATCTCGCCTTACTGTTCTTTTTCTTGAGCCCCTGGCATGTCCTGTGGTTTATTCTTGTTCACCAGGCACTATTCGGCCTGATCATGGGATCGGTTTTTGCGCCCAATCACAAGGGTATGCTTATGGTGGGGGAAGGGGATGAGTTGGACTTCCTTCGTCGCCAGGTGTTGACCTCCAGGAATGTAAGGGCTAATTTCTTTACTGACTTCTGGTACGGGGGTCTCAACTATCAGATCGAGCACCACCTGTTCCCGAACATGCCCCGTAATAAGCTGACGGAGGCTCAGGAAATCACCAAGGCGATCTGCGAGAAGTATTCCGTTTCGTATCACGAGACGGGGATACTCGAATCGCAGAAGGAAATCCTACAGTTTCTGCACCAGGAGAGTGCCCCACTGAGAGGGGGAGCGGCGGAAGCCTAACCTCTACCGCCGGAACCACCGGCACCTTCAACTCGGCCAAGGACTGGCGATAAAGGCCCCGTTAGGTCTGAGTGGACCAGTTGCTGCGGTGTAAACACCACACTTGCCCGCACGGGACCATCCTCCGTCTCGACTTCTACGGTATCGCCAGGCTCAAGTTCGAGATCTCCGGCGTCGAAGTAATGAACGAGACCGCTTGGCTGGAACCGCACACCCGCGATGTTGGCCAAGGCCTTGCCTATGGCCCCGGCCTGGGTAAGCGGAGCATTAGCTGCTCCAGCGCGAGCCGAGGGCTGACGTTCCGCTTCAGTAGCTCCAGCGTCTTGTCGATAGCTCGAACGGCCCCTGCGATCTCACTGCCGGATAGAGAACCGGCTGCGGCCCGAAGCGGCTCGATCGCAGACAGGTTGACGACTAGCTCTCCGGCCTCGTGGCTGAGGAGCATGACATCCCGGAACCAGGACAGCCATAGACCAAGCTCTTCGACCACCGAATCTCGGTCGTTCGCGAACTGCCCAGCCAGGTCCGCCGCGTACGAGAACCGCCGTTCCAGCGTAGCCGACAGCACCTCCCAGATCTCCTGTAAGCGAGAATACCTGCTATCAAGCGTTTCCGGCTGTTCCACGGCTCGGAGGGCCCAGCCAAGGCGGCCTGCTGAGACCCGCGCGATCTCCTCGACCTGAGCCGCATCGAGCCCGTTGATCGATCGGATATGCTCCGCCACTTGCAGGGCCGGTAGGGGCCTTAGCTCGAGCTGCTGGCATCGGGACACCACAGTGGGCGGAAGAAGCGAGGCCTTCGAGGTGAGGAGAACCAAGAGTACCTGCTCAGGCGGCTCCTCCAGGGTCTTGAGCAAGGCGTTGGCCGCCGCCTCACTCATGCGCTCTGCGTCCTCGATGATGAAGACCCTACTGCGGCCCTCGAAGGGTTTGAGGTTGGCCTCCTTGCCCAGGGTCCTGATCTCGTCGATGCTGATAGCGGTCCTGCTTGGAGCGCCCTCCTTCTCCGCGTCGCCGCTCGCAAGTCCCAGGACTCGGACGTCGGTATGTAATCCTTGGGAGATGCGGACGCACTGCCGGCACTCCCCGCAGGGCCGGTCATCCCCAATGCAGTTCACCATGCGGGCCAGGTCGATGGCCAGCGTCATCTTGCCGACGTGCGCGGGTCCCGCGAAAAGGTAGGCGTGGGACACGCGGTCGCTCTCCAACCCTCGCCTCAGCGCGTTGACCGCCCTTGTGTGGCCGATCGTCCGTATCATGGCCTTCTCGCCGTCCAACCCTAGTGGTGCCTTGACCTTGTGCAGTGCCTGTCCGAATATACCAGATGGAGCGGCGCTCAACATTCGCCCTCGCCCCCCCTTGCGAACGTCTGCTGCCATAGTTCGTTATAATAATTGCAGGCCTGTAAGTGGCATGCTTGCCAGGCGAGTCGAGCGGAAAACTGTCAGGAGGACTCGATATGAAACAACGAGGATACGGAAGGGACCCGGAACTGGCCCTCCGGATGTTCATCACGATCTTCATGCTGGCCATGGTCTACGTGGCCTTTATGGGCCTGCTGTTCTGGGCCGGGATATCGCCCATACTCATACTGGTATTTGCTGTCGTCATGGCCGCGTTCCAGTACTTCGGCTCGGACAAGATCGTCTTGATGACGACCGGCGCCAAGGAGGTCTCCGCGGAGCAGGAGCCAAAGCTCCACGCGACCGTCGAGCGGCTGGCCGCGATGGCCGAGATGCCGAAGCCCAAGAAGATAGCGATCATGGAAACCCACGTCCCCAACGCCTTCGCCACGGGACGCAACCCCAAGAACGCGGTCATCGCGGTGACCAGAGGCTTGCTGGCCCGCCTGACCGAGAAAGAGGTCGAGGCTGTACTAGGGCACGAGCTTATGCACGTCAAGAACCGCGATGTTATGGTGCTCACCTGGGCCAGCATCATCGTCATCGCGGCCGGCTTCCTGATGCAGATGCTCTTCTGGATGAGCCTGTTCGGTGGCATCGGAGGCGGCCGGAATCGCCAGGGCGGCGGCGGTCAGGCCATGATGATAATGCTGGCCGTCTACGTTGGGACGATCGCCGTCTACTACGTCAGCCAGGTACTCATAATGGCGTTGTCCAGGTACCGTGAGTTCGCGGCCGACCGCGGCGGCGCCATCCTGACGGGCGCGCCCGGCCAGTTGGCGTCGGCATTGTCCAAGATAAGCGACGATATGTTCAAGATTCCGGAGAAGGACATGCGGCAGGTCGAGCACGCCAACGCATTCTTCATCATCCCGGCACTCAAGGGCGATAAGATGGCATCGCTTTTCTCGAGCCACCCCAAGGTGGAAAAGCGCATCGAGCGACTTCAGAACATGCAACGGGAGAGCGAGCGCGGCTTCACCCAGTTCCGGGTCTAGGCCTTGGGCCTCCTCAGCGTCCTGTTCGGGCGCAACAAGCTAAAGAAGCCGGACCGGGAGAGGTTCTTCTCGGTCGTGACGGCCGGATTCGCTCTTCAGGGGCGGACAGACCTGCGGCTCTCCGACTTCGCGGGCATCGTCTTCAATCCTGTCGAGTCATCCTTCTTCGACAACCTCGATTCAGAGATCAGGGACCTGCTGCGAGTCAGCGGCCGCGCCACCGGGACGAGGTACGAGATAAAGGACGACTCGTTCGGCACCCGCTGGGTGGTCCTCGACGACCGCGACTTCGAGGACCTGGTCTCGACCATTCACATTATCAGCGAGACCATCCACGACCACGGATTCGGGGACCGGCTCCTGGCGGCGGTATTCAAGTGCGAGTTCGGCGGCAGCGACGCCTACTGGATATACGCCTACAAGCGAGGGACGTACCATCCCATCGTGCAGTCTAGGAACGGGCAGCGGGACAACGCCGCCGAGATTAGGCTGGGAGCAATAATGGAGGAGGAGAACGTCCCCGTCGAGCGCAACCTTGAAAACTGGTACTCGCTCTCGGGAATCCCGTTCTAGCCGGGACGCACATTCGGCGAGACGAACGGGGTGACGGGGAACCGTCTAGTCGGGGACCAGCCCCTCGCCGGTGAAGAGCTCCCCGGCCTCTTCGATGGTGATGTCCGGCTGGGGTAGCATCAGGTCCGACTCGACGATCTCGTCCATAGGGACGGGCGTGCCCTTCTCGCGGACCAGGTCCAGCATCTTCTTGAGCAGCCGCTTGAACTCGGCCCGGTTCTCGTTCTCGACCACCTCGACGAGCTGATTGTCTATGTCGTTCAGATCGTCCAGGTGCGCGCCCGGCAGGTTGAACTGGCCCTCGGTCAGGATTCGTACGATCATCAGTTGCCCCCCGATAGAGCCTTCTTTTCGCCGGAAGGCAAAGATGCCCGGAGCGCCGCCAGTTCGTCGTCGACGTTCTGGGACGCCGTTAGCTGGGCAAGCTCCCTGCCTATTGGGTCGTCTCGGCCCGAGAAGTCATCGAGCACGCCCGCTTCCGCCAGCTCGTCGATGGCGCCGGCCCTTGCGCGCATGTTCTCGGTCTTGGTCTCCGCCCGCTCGATCGCCAGAGTCACGTCGCCCATCTCCTCCGACAGGCCGGAGAGCGCGGAGCCGTTCCTGACCTGTGCCTGCGCCGCGCTGTACTGGGCCTTGGTGATCTCCTTCTTGGTACGGAAGGCCTCCACCTTGCCCTGAAGCCGCTGCTCGGCCAGAGTCAGCTTCTGCTGCTCCAACTCCAGGGCGGCCACCTGCTCGTCGAGGCCGTCCAGCTCGATTAGCGCGGTCTGCTTGCGCTGCAGCGCCATCTTGGCGAGGTCTTCCCGGCCTGCGCCAAGTGCCTGGGCGGCCTGCTTCTCCAGCGTAGAGATGCTCTCCCTGACCTTGGCCGCCTGAAGCTCCAGCCGCCTCTTGGTCGTGACCATCTCCACCACGCCGCGTTTGACGTTCCTGAGCATCTCCATCTGCTTGGAATAGGCGTAGTCCAGCGTCTCGCGTGGGTCCTCCGCGTTATCCAGCACGCGGTTCATCTTCGATTTGACGACCGTAGACATTCTCGAAAGGACGCCCATATTTGTTGCCTCCTCCGCCGTGGGCTAGAAATCGTCGCTCGAGCCGCCGCCCTTGCCGCCGCCCGAGAACATCTTGACCAGTCCGATTATACCCACGACGGCTCCGCCTATTATGACCACCCGCCCTGTCAATTCCAGGAGGCTTTCCGTGATGTCTGATTTTATGAGGAACCCCAGGAAGATGATCAGGATTCCGGCGAGGACTAGCCCGCCTCCTCCAACCTTGCCCATGCTCTTCTACCTCCACTGGTTAGGGGTTGTCGCTGCCTCAAACGATATAGGCTGCACTATGGGGTGTCAAGGAATCTCGGGTCCACAGGCTCACGATCAACGCCTGTTGGCAGGGGCCAAACGACGACTTAAATGGAGGCAAGTGCCGTCTCGCGACCCGGCCCAGGCTGGCGACAAAGTGGCGGTGGAACGACGGAAAAATCGCGAAAAAAATGCTACCTCACACCGTTGACATGCCCCAAGATGTAGTGTTATCGTATGCGCCCAACCCGATAGATTGTGTTATTATTAATGGTGGCCCGTTAGATGCTCTGCCCGTTCTGCAGCCACAAAGACTCCAAGGTTATCGACTCCAGGGACGCCGCCGACGGCACCCGGCGCAGACGCGAGTGCCTCCGCTGCGGCCTCCGGTTTACGACGTACGAGACTGCCCAGACCGAGTCCCTGCTGGTCGTCAAGAACGACGAGAGGCGGGAAGGATTCAGCGGTGAAAAACTGCGGACCAGCATGGCTATGGCCTGCGCGAAGCGGCCCCTGCCACTTGGCGCTATCGACAAGATCGCGGACGAGATCGAGACCCAGATTATTGAGAGTGGGCGAGCGGAGGTCCCGGCCAGGCTCATCGGCGAGATGGTAATAGAGAGACTCAAGGTCCTCGACCGGGTGGCCTACATCCGTTTCGCCAGCGTTTACCGAGATTTTGCGGACCTGGAGAGCTTCAGGGAAGAGATCGACTCTCTGCTGGAGCCCGCGACCGAGGCCGCGTCGGCCAATCAACTCTCATTCTTGGAAGACGAGGCCCTGCCCTCCGCACCCCGCCGTAGAGGGCGGGGGCGGCCCAAAAAGCCGCAACCCGGCCCGGCCTAAACAGCCGGGCAACCAACACTCCCCAACCCTAGACCGTATGTTCGCTTTGTGCTAGTCTCAGTCGAGACGGCACAAGCCACCGACCAGGAGACCGTGTAGATGCTGACCGAAAAGAGCCCCAGCCACCGAGAGCCCTCAGAGACCCATCAGTTCGTGCTGGGAGACGTCGTCGATGCCCTTGAATCGGCGGGCCTTCCCGATGAGATCAAAAACGCCGTCAGAGAGACTCTC
>JAQBTI010000099.1 GCA_027624995.1 Chloroflexota bacterium | reverse complement strand
CGAGCCCGACAGCCCTTCTGACTTCCTTGACCTGGTGATGGACCTGCGGGAGGTCGATGGCAGCCTGTACACACTGCGCGACACCCCCATTTTCACATGCATACAGCGTCCCGTCCGCGAGACCCTCGACAGCCTCGGCGGCTAACCAGTCCCTTCACGAAGACAAGCGCGGTTTCATGACAGCGTAGGGGCACGGCAAACACCGCGCGACCCAACTAATCGTGTCCTACTCGCGTTCTACAGATGCAAACCCCGACGGAAAATCCGAACCGTGCTGGGCGACATCATAGGTAACAGCATTGGGTTCGCCACAAGGACCGACCGGCGTATACTCTAATCACGATCACACCTAACGAGTCTTTCAAATGAACCAGGAACCAGAAGAGTTTTCGCTCCCTGAGGCCTTTCGGCCGACGAGCCCGTCGCGGGGTTTCGTCGTCGGTCTATTGGGGGCCGGAGTCTTACTGGGATTCTCAATCGGCCTGCTCGTTGCCGGGTACGAAATCGGTGGCAGGTCCGGGTCCAGGCCCCTCTTCGACGAGGACGTTGTCACCAAACTTTTCGACAGTGCAAGCCCGGCCATCGTAGAGATCGAAGTGGCCCTGAATCCGAGAGGTTCCGGAAGCGGCTCCGGATTCTTCATCGATACTGACGGGCATATCGTCACCAACAACCACGTCGTTGATAACGCTCGTCGCATAACCGTTAGGCTACAGGACGGGCGAACTCTGGAGGCGACCAAGCTGGGGAACAGCCCGGCTGACGACCTGGCCCTCCTGCAGGTCGACCCGGACGAGGTCTCTGGAATCGCGCCTCTACCTCTCGCCGATTCGGACGAAGTCACGCCAGGACAGATGGCCGTCGCCATCGGAAGCCCGTTCCGCAACTTCAACTCCGTCACCGTTGGCGTCGTCAGCGGCCGTGGCCGCGCGCCTATCAGCGCGCTATCACGCCCAATACCCGATATGATCCAGACCGACGCGCCGCTGAACTCCGGCAACTCCGGAGGGCCGCTCCTGAACTCGGACGGCGAGGTCATCGGCGTCAACTCATCGATCAGGACCCTGCCCTTCCAGGGGCTGGACGAGTTTCGAATCGGCTTCGCGGTGCCCAGCAACACGATTGAGGGCCTGATTCCACAGCTTCTGGTAGCCGCGGAGGTCCGCAGGCCATTCCTGGGGATCAGAAGCAGCCCTATATCTGAGACCCTCAGGGACCAGTTGGGCCTCCCCAAAGGAGTCGCGATTATATCGGTGACGGCGGGCAGCCCGGCGCAGAGTATCGGGCTTGAGCCCTTCAGCACGGTCCTGGGTGCGGTCCGCGGCGACATCATCACCGCGGTCGACGGACTGCCCGTAGCCTCCGTTGACGAGATGGTCAGCTATTTCAACAGCCTACGTCCCGGACATGTGGTCACGCTATCGGTCTTCAGAAACATGGACACAGTCCAGATAGAGGCCACTCTCGCCCCCTGGCCTGACACATAGGCCGTCGCCACTGCCCGACTGTCGTTGATTCATCCCCTTCCATGGCCTACTATTCCCTCTGCGAACGACGTGATGCAAGGGGGGACCCCGATGCCCGCTCAGACCGACAGTGTTGTAATTGTAGGCGCAGGAGTCGTGGGCCTGGCCACCGCCTACTTCCTCGGCAAGGCAGGGGTCCGAAGCACTGTAATCGAGCGAGACTCGATCGGCAGCCACGCATCCGGCTTCGCCTACGGGGGACTCAGCGCCGTGAGCGGGACCGGCGTCGAGCCGGCCCTGGAGTCCCTGGCCTTCGATGGCATGCGTCTTCACCGTGAGCTCGGCTCCAGTCTTGAGGAACAGACTGGCATCGACACGGGCTACGGGGACAAGGCCCTGTTGTCGCTGGCCTTCTACGAGAACGAGGCTGTGGCCGCCAGGGCAGCCGTCGAGCGGCAGCAGCGACACGAGGACTACTCGGTGCGCTGGCTGGACGGTCCAGAAACGCGGACTCTGGAGCCACGCATCTCAATGGAAGCGCTCGGCGGTGTCTACGTCGAGGGTTCCACCGAGGTAGACCCATACCGCTTTAACCTGGCATTGGCCCAGGCGGCCGAGAAGCTGGGCGCCACGATCCGGCACGGCAGCGTCACCGGCCTCGACCGGCAGGGAGACCGAGTTGTCGGCGTCCAGATCGGTGACGAGACCTTCCCCTGCGAGCACGTCGTCATCGCAATGGGACCGTGGAGCGCCGAGGCCGGTGATTGGCTGGGGTTCCCCGTAAACGTAGGACCCCTCAAGGGCCAGATCATCCGTCTGAGGACGCCCGGCCCGCCCATCGAGTGCTCGTTGGGCTGGGACGGCAACTATGCCACGACCAAGCCGGACGGGCTCGTGTGGGCCGGCACCACCGAAGAGGAGGTCGGGTTCGACGAGTCCCCAACCTTGCAGGCCAGAGAGTCCATTACGGCCGCTCTGACGAAGATGATGCCGTCGCTGGAGAACGCCGAGCTGGTGCGCCAGACGGCCTGCCTCAGGCCGGTTACCCCGGACAGGCTACCCGTGCTGGGTCCCGCCCCCGGCGTCGAGGGCGTGTTCATGGCCACCGGCGCCGAGCGCAAGGGCATCCTGCTCGGCCCATCCATGGGCCGCGTCACCGCCGACATCATTACCACCGGAACGTCCGACATCCCCATCCACGCGTTCGACCCCGGCAGATTCGCGGGATAACGTTGGTCAGCGAGCAGGCCGGACCCTGCCCTGCTTCGCCACGCCCTCTCCCAGCAGCTTGGCCGCCGCGTAGACTGCATGAATGTTGGGCGTCTGCACACCCACGATCTCACCCAGCTCAATCACGGCGCCGACGATGGCCTCCAGCTCCATAGGTCGGCCGGTCTCCACGTCCTGCAACATCGAGGTCTTGTGCTCGCCTACCTTGGCGGCGCCCGCCATACGTTGGTCGACCGATATCGGAATCTTGATCCCGAGCGCCGCAGCCACGGCGTCGGCCTCCGCCATGACGGAGCGGGCCAGTTCACTGGCCTCCGGGTGATTCGCGATCTCCACCAGGGTCGCGCGGGTCAGGGCGCTGGTGGGATTAAAGGCGACGTTACCCAGCAGCTTCACCCACATGTCGTCACGGATACGAGACCGTATGGGGCTCCGCAGCCCCGACTCGATCAGGGCGTCGGCCAGTCGTCTGCACCGGTCGCTGGTCGAGCCATCCGGCTCCCCGATGGCAAATCGATTGCCCTCCACGTGATCTATCACGCCGGGCTCGGCGATGGACGCCGACGGGTACACGATGCAACCGATGACCCTGTCGGCAGCGATGGCTCCGGAGACTACGCCATCGGGGTCGAGCCTCTCGATTCGCCTACCCTCCAGCGGGCCGCCGTGCTTCTGAAAGTACCACCACGGGATGCCGTTCTGAGCGGTCAGCACGGCGGTCTCCGGTCCTAGAAGCGGCAGCAATCGGGGCGCTATTTCGGGAAGCCCGTGGGCCTTGACTGTGAGAAAGACAAAGTCGACCTCGCCTACCTCTTCATAGTCGTCGGTGGCAACGGGACGGGCCTCGAAGTCGCCCTCCGGGCTCCGAACCCGCACACCGCCGGCCTGCATGGCCCGGAGGTGAGGACCGCGAGCGATCAGTGAGACGTCGTGGCCCGACAGGCTGAGCCTCGCGCCCAGGTATGCCCCGATGGCACCAGCGCCCACAACGGCGAACCTCACGCCGAGGGACTGCCCGTTATGACCTCCGCAACGATCCGGCGCTGTACCTTCCCGGTCGCCGTCCGGGGGATGGTGTCCACGATGTGGATGGTGCGCGGAACCTTGAACGCGGCCAGTTTCTCTCGGCAGTAGGCGATCAGGTCGCGCTCAGTGGCCTCGGACTTGAGTACGACCGCCGCGACCGGTTCCTCACCATGCGCGGCACTTGGGACGCCGAAGGCTACGGCCTCTGCCACCGCCGGATGCTGCATGAGGACCTCATCGATCTCCACCGGCGAGATTTTCTCGCCGCTACGGTTGATCAACTCCTTGAGACGGCCCTGAAGCGTCAAGACTCCGTCCTCGTCCAGCACGCCCTGGTCTCCGGTCCTGAACCACCCTTCGACGAACGAAGAGGCATTGGCCTCCGGGTTGGACTCGTATCCCTTAATCACGTTGGGACCGCTTATTACGACCTCGCCCGTCGTGCCGGGCGCCTGGAGCGCGCCGTGCTCGTCCATGATTCCGATCTTTACGCCGGTCCCTCGGCCGACCGAGCCGGGACGTCGCTCGCCGGGGGGCAGGGCGTTGGACGCCATCTGGTGCGCGGCCTCGGTCATCCCGTAGGCCTCCACCACCGGCACGCCGAACGTGGACTCCATCTGCTCCAACGTGGCCGGAGATAGCGAAGCGCTGCAGGACCGGATGAATCGCAGGTTCTGAGCGCCCTGGGCCTTCTCACCCCTAGCTCTGGTCAGGAGTGCATTGAACATGGTAGGCACCGCCGAAAACCAGGTGGCTCCGTGCGCCTCCACAATCGGCCAGAAACCCATTGGATTGAACCTCGGCGGAACCACTAGAGTCCCGCCGGAGTGAAAGGTCGAAAGCGTCGATGCCACCAGACCATGAATGTGGAACAGCGGCATGACACACAGGGAGACATCCTTGGCGGACAGGGCGTAGGTATCCACCACGTTGCCCACCGAAACGGCGAGGTTGCGATGTGCCAGAGGCACGCGCTTGGGCCGGCTGGTTGTGCCACTGGTGTGTAACACCAGCGCGATATCTTCGGGCTCCGGCGTGACCTCGCCGGCCTGACCGCCGCCGGTAGGTCCGGTCAGAGTCACACGCCCTGCCTGGTCCACGCTCGCACGGATATCTAGCATGGAGTCCGAGGCCACGTTGCGCGCCTCCTCGCCGACCTGGTCCGACGTGATCAGCGCCTTCGCTTTGGTGTCCTCAATGTAAAACTCGAATTCGGCGGCCTTGTAGGCCGGGTTCAGCGGTGCGGCCGTACCCGCGGCGGCGACCGCCAGGAACGAGATTATGACCTCAATGCTGCTCGGCAGCACGATGGCCACCCGGTCTCCTCGCTCGATGCCCATCCCTCGAAGCTGGACTGCGAGGTCGCGAACCTGCCGCCGCAACGAATCGTAAGTCACCACGGGACCGTCCGGCACGACTATCGCGGGGTGCGACGGCGATCCTCCGTCCAACAGATCAAGTAGGGTGCCCGGCGCGGTATTGTCCGCCATTCGCTCTCTTCCTCCATGCAGCCCTGGGGCGGCCGATTCTGCTTTTACGGCGGGACAAGTATAACCCATCGCCTTCGGCGGTCCCCACGGTTGACCCTCAAAGAGCCCGGTTGCTACACTCCTCCAAGCTGGAGGCAGGCTTGTCAACAGACATCTCCAAGGTCAAGGCGCTCACGTTCGATGTCTTCGGGACGGTAGTCGACTGGCGTAGCTCTATTACCCAGGAAGGCACCAGTCTGGGCGCCGAAAAGGGCGTCGAAGCTGATTGGACCAGGTTCGCCGACGCCTGGCGTGGCGGCTACGAGCCCGCAATGCGCCGCGTACGCACGGGTGAGCATCCATGGACGAAGATCGATGTCCTCCATCGGGCGATCCTGGATGGTCTGCTGGACGAGTACGGACTCTCCCACCTGACGGAAGACGAGAAGGACGATCTGAACCGGGTGTGGCACCGGCTCGATCCATGGCCCGATGCCATCGCAGGGCTGGAGCGCATGAAAGGCGGGTTCGTGATCGCCGCGCTCTCCAACGGCAACATGTCCATGCTAACCAACATGGCGAAGAACGCAGGCCTGCCCTGGGACTGCATCCTGTCGGCCGAGTTGGCCAGGCACTACAAGCCCGATCCCGAGGTATACCAGACCGCGGCCGACCTCCTGGGCCTGCGGCCCGACCAGGTGATGATGGTCGCTGCGCACGGACACGACCTTGAAGGGGCCCGAGCGGCCGGTTTGAGAACCGCCTTCGTCCACAGGCCGCTGGAGTTCGGCCCAGACCGCACAATTGAGATGCCGGCCCTCGATACCTTCGACCTGACAGCAACCGACCTCCTCGACCTGGCGGCCCAGCTTGGCACCTAACCGTGGCAACGTCCTGGTGTTGCAGTCCGGCGGGCCGACGCCGGTAATCAACCGCAGCCTCTTTGGCCTGGTCGACGAGGCCTCGAACAGCGGTGCGTTCGGCAGGGTCCTGGGAGCTTCCCACGGAATGGAAGGTCTCCTCGCCGACGACCTGATCGACCTCGCGGCCCAGCCACGTGGCACGTGGCACAGAGTCGCCCGTACACCTGGGGCCGCCCTGGGCTCGACCCGCCGAAAGCTGAGGCCGGAAGACGTTCCGACCGTGCTCCAGACCCTGTCGGACCGCGACGTGCGGTACTGCTTCATTATCGGCGGCAATGACTCGGCCGAGACCGGATTGAGCATTAGCCTCGAAGCCCGCCGGGCCGGCTACGACCTCACCGTGGTTTGTGTACCCAAGACCATAGACAACGATCTCGTCCTGACCGACCACACGCCGGGATACGGCAGCGCCGCGCGGTTCGTGGCGCTCGCCACGGCAGGCGTGGGCGCCGATGCCGAGTCCATGGGGAAGGCCGCGCCCATAGCCGTCGTGGAGGTCATGGGGCGTGACACCGGCTGGCTGGCCGCATCGGCGGCGCTGGGCAAGCGAGAGGACCGTGACCCTCCTCACGTCATCTGCGTTCCGGAAGTCCCCGTGGACGAAGGGGACTTCGTGAATGCGATAGAGACGGCGTACGCCGTTCACGGGTTCGCGGTGGCCGTAGTCGCCGAGAATACCCGAGGGCCCGAAGGCGTGCTGGGCGGCGAGAAGGAACCCTGGTACGTTGACGACTTCGGCCACGCCTACTTCGACGGCCCAGGCAGATACTTGGCCGGCCTCGTTAGCCGGCGCCTCAAGGTCCGGGCCAGGTACGAGAAACCGGGTACGATTCAACGCTCACTTGCGAATACGGTCTCCCGCACCGACAGGGACGAGGCTGAGGCGGCAGGACGAGCAGCCGTCCAAAGCGCGCTGGGCGGGCACAGCAACGTTATCGTGACATTGGAGCGCATCCCCGGCAAGAGATATGCATGCACGACAGGTCTGGCTCCACTCAGCGAGGTCGCCGGTCAAGTTCGGCCCATGCCAAGCGAGTATCTGGCAGACGACTTCTCGGTTACAGACGCATTCCTCGAATACGCCCGACCGCTCATCGGCGCAGGCATACCCAGGTTCGGCAGACTCCGCTAGGGAATCCGTCCCTGGCTCCGTAGTCGTACCCCGTGATACCGAACGGCGGTGACCGAGGAGCATCGTGAGATTCGCCTGGGCCAACACACTCCTGCTCGTATTCATCCTCGCCGAGTTGGTCACCGGCTTCTTTGCCCTGACCGCCGGAGGGACGCCGGACAACGCCCGTCTTCATTACGGTCCACCGCGTCGCCGGGTACGGCATCCTCTTCATCCTGGCGTGGAAGCTTCGCGTGATCGTCTTCTCGCTGCGGCGTTCCGGGTCCAGAACGCCCAGGTACGCGTCGCTCTTTCTGCTATTGGCACTCCTGATGACCCTGGGCTCTGGGCTCGCCTGGTCAGTAGTCGGGCAATACCGCCTGACCGGATTCAGCGGAGTAAGCTGGCACATCAACGTAGGCGTCGTGCTAGTACCGGTCTTCGTGTGGCACACCATCTACCAGACCAAGGGCTTCCCACTGTCGTTCTGGGCCGACCGACGCTCTTTCCTGAGGCTAACTGGTGTGGCAGCAGCGGGACTGGCGGCCTGGCAGCTGGCCGAGATCGCATCCCGCCTCGGCCGGACGAACGCCCCAAACCGACGATTCACCGGCTCTTACGAGGCGGACAGCTTTTCCGGGAACGACTTCCCTCGCACTTCGTGGCTTAATGACAAGCCTGAGCGTGTTGACCTTGATCGGATCGCTGATCGCTGGCGTCTGAAAATCTCGGGCGCCGTCAATCGAGAGATATCCCTCTCTCACGCCGATCTGGACGGAGCCGCCACGACGACGGCGACTCTGGACTGCACAGGTGGCTGGTATTCCACGAAGGTCTGGACCGGAACGCCCGTAGCCGACCTACTGAAGCTGTCGGGATGGTCGGAGTCCGCCGCCAGCGTGA
>JAQBTI010000098.1 GCA_027624995.1 Chloroflexota bacterium | reverse complement strand
CCCCTCATACTTCGAGGGCATTCTGCTGCTCGCCGCCGCCGTAGTTTTGATCGCGGTGGCGATGCACGGACTCTACCGCTCTATAGGGCCGCTGGTGCTGACGCACGACAATATCGACAGCATGGCCGACAATATATATACGCGCCGGTCCAGAAGCCGAGGGCCACGAATAGTAGCGATAGGCGGCGGAACGGGGCTGTCGGTGCTCCTTCGGGGCCTGAAGGCGTATACCGACAACCTGACGGCCATCATAACGGTGGCCGACGACGGAGGTAGCTCCGGGCGCTTGAGACGGGAGCTGGGGGTGCTTCCTCCGGGGGACTTCCGGAACTGCATCGTTGCCATGTCGGACAGCGAGTCCCTGCTTGCCGAGCTATTCCAGTACCGGTTCGACGAGGGCGCAGGCCTGAAAGGACACAGTTTCGGGAATCTGTTCATCGTTGCGATGACGAACGTCACACAGAGCTTCGAGCAAGCACTCGTGGAGTCGAGCAAGGTGCTGGCTGTACACGGGCAGGTCATGCCTGCGACCGTGGCGAATATCCGGCTCTCAGCGCGTCTCATGGACGGAAGCACCGTGAGTGGAGAGTCGAATATCACGGAGCACGGAGGCGAGATCTCTCAGCTCTCCATCGAGCCAGCCGACGCCGAGGTCAATGCTCCGGCGGCGGAGGCCATTCGGAACGCACAGATGGTCGTAATCGGTCCGGGCAGTCTATATACGAGCATTCTCCCGAACCTCCAGGTGCGGGGCATCAAAGAGGCCCTGAGGGAGACCCACGCCACCAAGGTCTACGTATGCAACGTCGCGACCCAGGAGGGCGAGACGGCCGGGTATAGCGTCGCCGACCACGTGGAGGCGCTCCAACGCCACACGTTCCCGTCCCTGGTGGACTACGTGGTCGCCAACGACGACGTTCCGAAGTTTAGCGCACAGTTTTCGGGCAAACCCGTCCTGGCGGACGATCGTCCGCTTGTCCATGCCACACTTGAGCGGGCCAGCATGGCCGATCCCGAACACCCTTTACGTCACGACTCCAAACTACTAGCGAAGGCGGTCATAGACCTGTACGATAGAGGCAACAATGGCAAGTCAAACGGGGTGAAGGCGGCTTCGAGCGCCTAGCCCATCGGTCTCAGAAGGCATATGAACGATACACTCCTGAACTTAGTCCAACTGATTATCTCGGTCCTGCTGATCGTGACCATTCTGGTCCAGGTCCGGGGCCAGGGAACGGGCCTGTTCGGGTCGTCGGAAAGCTCGTTCCGGACCCGTCGCGGCATCGAACTGACGCTGTTCCGCTTTACGGTTTTCCTGGTGGTAGTGTTCATCGGGGTATCGATAATCAGTGTCAGGTTCTTCTAGGCGCAAGCGCCTAGCGCCTAGCGCCAGGCGAAGGAAACCCCGGACCTGAGTCCGGGGTTGATTGCCGCTGTTAGGTCGTCTGGCGCCACTCGGTGCCGCCGGCCTTATCCTCGATGGAGACTCCCAGGTCCGACAGACCGTCCCTGACTCTGTCCGCAAGCTCGAACTGCTTCGCGCCCCTGAGCTCCGAGCGCAGGTTGACCAGCAGCTCGACGAACGGGGCGACGTCTCCGGACCCGGTGGTGGCAGGCCCTTCCAGGGTGATTCCGAGCACTCCGCATAGATCGCTGAGGAGTTGTTGAGCGTCCGAGACTCCGCCGCCTGCCTCGCTTGTGCGGTTTATATCCCTGGCCAGGTCGAAGAGCGCAGCCAGTGCCCTGGGGGTGTTGAGGTCGTCGTCCATGGCCTCGACGAAACGACTGAGGTACGTCTGACCATCGAGGGCGGACCCTGTACCGTCTACGGCCCTCAGTGCGTTCTTCAGGCGCTCGAACGCGCGTTCCTGTGCTGTCACGTTCTGGTCGGAGTACACCAATGGACTCCGGTAGTGCGAGCTGAGGAAGAATAGCCGCAAGGCGTCCGGGGAGTATCTCTCGAGGGCCTCGCCTATGGGCACGACGTTGCCCAGCGACTTGCTCATTTTGTCTTCGCCGAACTGGACATGCCCGTGGTGCACCCAGAACCTAACGAATGGCGCCTTGCCCGTGTACGGTTCGGACTGGGCAATCTCGTTTTCGTGGTGTGGAAACATGAGTTCCGGCCCGCCGCCGTGGATGTCGATGGTCTCGCCGAGGTGAGCGATCGACATCGCGCTGCACTCGATGTGCCAGCCGGGCCTTCCGGGCCCCCACGGACTATCCCAGGACGGCTCCCCGGGCTTCTGGGCCTTCCAGAGAGCGAAGTCCATGACGTCCTCTTTGTTCTCGTCGACCTCCACCCTTGCGCCGGCCTGCATGCTGTCGAGGCTTCTTCGGCTGAGTTTGCCGTAGCCGTCGAAGTTATTGACGCGATAGTAGACGCTGCCGTCGACCGCATAGGCGTACCCGGCGGCGATCAGTGACTCGGTTATCTCGATGATCTTCGGTATCTCGCCGGTGGCCCGAGGGTAGACGTGAGCCCTGAGGACGTTCAGCGCGTCGATTTCCTGGTAGTACTGATGTATGTTCCGTTCGGCGAGCTCGGCGACCGATATGCCCTCATCGACCGCAGCCTTGATCATCTTGTCATCGATGTCCGTGAAGTTCTGGACGTGACGGACTGAGGACCCGCTGTACTCCAGGTACCGGCGAAGTGTGTCAAACACCACCGACGAGAAGGCGTGCCCGACATGGGACGGGGAATACGGGGTGATCCCGCAGACGTACATCTTTACCGAGCCGTCTGCTGCACTGAACTCCTCTGTCTGTCGAGACAACGTGTTGTAGAGCTTCATTCCTCTTCTTCCACCGTGGCGATGGCAATGCTTGAGATACCTTCGCCTCTGCCGACGAAGCCGAGACCGTCCGTGGTCGTGGCCTTAACATTGACCTGACCCGTCTCCAGATCAAGCGAGTCTGCAAGGGTCTGTTTCATGCGGACCAGATACCGCTTGAGGGCCGGGCGCTCGGCGATGATTGTAGCATCGACATATGCCACACGCCATTTTCCGTTCAGTAGCTCAGCGGTCCTTGTCAGCAGGACGATACTGGCGATTCCCTGGTACTGGGGATCGGTCGAAGGGAAGTGGATGCCTATGTCACCGAGTCCGGCAGCACCCAGTAGCGCGTCGATTATGGCGTGGACGAGTACGTCGCCGTCGCTGTGTCCTTCGAGCCCTTGTTCGAACGGCACGTCGACTCCGCCGAGGACCAGCGCCCGGCCCTCAACGAGCGGGTGCGCATCGACTCCGATCCCTGACCGAGTCCTCATCGGTCCGCACCGTCGAGGCCGGACTTCATGAGAGTCTCCGCTACTGTCAGGTCCTCGGGGGTCGTGACCTTGATGTTCCGATGTGAGCCCAGGAACAGTTTGACGGCGGCGCCTAGACGCTCGACCATGGCAGCATCGTCAGTGACGTCGTCCGTCACCCTGTCATGGGCGTCTGCCAGCACGTCGCGTCTGAACACCTGCGGCGTCTGGGCGGCCCAGAGCGTGTGCCTCGGAAGCGTGCCCGAGACGAGCAGGTCGGGACCGGCCGTCTTGACAGTGTCCGTTACAGGCACCGCCGCCACAGCAGAGCCCGTGACCCTGGCCTCTTCAAGACCCCTCTCGATCATATCGGCGTCTATGAATGGACGGGCGCCGTCGTGGACGATGACCCACTGGACATCGGTCAGCCTGTCCAGGCCCGCGCGTACGGAGTCCTGGCGTCTCTCGCCCCCCTCGCACACGTCTGCGACCTTGCTCCAACGGCCGCTCTCGACGAGCCGCCGGCCACGGTCGAGATTTCTCTGGGACAGCACCAGAACGATCCGTTGGACACAAGGAGACTCATCAAACACGCTGAGTACATAGGAGACCAGGGGCTTACCCAGTAGCGGCGCGAATATCTTGTCCACGCCACGCATCCGTCGACCCTCGCCCGACGCTACGATGACCGCCCCTACAGCCGGACGAACGGACGTCACGATCTGTCAGTTCCTTCGCGCAAGACGGACTGAGTTGGATGGAGAGGGTAGCTGTTCATGCGGTCAAGGCTCAAATGCGGGACTTGCAGGACGGTCGGCAAATACCACTTGCAGGAGAACTGCGCTAGTATCTGCGCCAGAGTACCACCGCGTTTCTCGCAGTGTCAAAGAAGCGAAGAGGTGACGACGGTGCGCCGTCTGCTGCTGTATTTTCTGATAGCGTCGGTCGTCCTATTCGAGGGGGCGGTCCTGCTATCGGTTTCCACTCCGCAGGGCCGGGCGGGCGTCAAGGCGGTCCTGTTCATTCCCCAGGTCCTCGCGGACATGCCTCTCAAGCCTCTAGAGCTTCTGACCAGGAAGCCGACGAGGGAAATGATCGAGTTTCCCCTTGCGGAGGGGATGGGGAGCGCCGACCTATACCTCCCGCACGGCTCGGGCAGGCACAGCGCGGTGCTGTTCTATCTCGGGGTCGTGCCGCCTGACCGCGACGAGAGCCGGGTGGTCGCGCTGGGCGAGGCGCTCGCCCGCTCCGGCGTGGTCGTCATGATCCCCTGGCTTCAAACGCAGGTCCAGAACAAGATCGTCCCGGAAGACATCGACGGGCTTGTGCGCGGATTTCAACGCCTGCGCGAATTGGACCGAGTGGACCCGGACCGCGTGGGCATGGGCGGAATCAGCACGGGTGCGTCCATGGCAACCGTGGCGGCCCAGGACGAGCGCATCCGCTCGCAGGTCAGGTTCGTGAACTTCTTCGCGGGATACTATGACGCAAGTGACCTGGTGAGGGCCATTGGCAGCCGGAGCAGGTTCTATGGGGACCGAGTGGCCCGCTGGGATCCGGACGAGTTGACGGTGCGGCTGCTGACTGAGCATCTGATTGATGGCGTAGCCGACCCGGACGACAAAGCCGCGCTCATTCGAATGTTAATCGACAAGGCGCCCAACACCGACGGCGGGCCGGTCCGGCTGACCGAAGAGGGGTTCGCCGTCTACAGACTCATCCAGGGCGAGGCCTTCGAGGACGTCGACGAGCTGATGGAGCAGCTTTCGCCCGAGACAAAGGAGTTTCTGGACCTGATCTCCCCGGCCACGCACATCGACAGGCTGGAGGCGAGAATGCTCATGATGCATGACCGAGCGGACCGCCTGGTGCCGTCCGAGGAGTCGCGTCGCTTGGCCGAATCCCTGGGCAACGAGAGCGACACCTACTACACGGAATTCTCCCTTTTCCAGAGCGCCATACAGGTGCATACGGACGGGGGCGGAGACCTGGGACCGCTGGACTACGTCAGCGAAGCATTCAAGCTGTTCCGGCACATGTACGTCGTGATGCGGGAGGTTTCATAGGCTGCCAGTGACCGCAGCCGTAGCCCAAGCCGCAAAATGCTATGATTAGGCCAGTCAAGCGGACAGAGAGTCGAATCGAATGGGCAAAAACTACTGGATGGTCGTAGAAACTCTGGAGAACCACCGGATCACCAGAGAGATGGGCTACAAGATGATCGGGTTCGGACAACCCTTTCGTCGTCGCGTCCAGCGCATGCAGCGGGATGACATGGTCCTTTTCTACGTCAACACGATTAAGGCATGGACGGCCACGGCATCTGTCACGTCGGACTATTTCGAGGACTTCACGCCCGTTTGGCAGCCGACGACGCGGGGTGAGCAGTACCCGTTTCGCGTGAATCTTAGGCCGGACATCACTCTCGAGCAGAGCCAGAACATCGACGCGCTTATGCTCGCACCTCGACTCGACTACACGAAGAGATGGACACCGGAAGACTGGCCCCTGGCATTCGCGGACCGGCTGCACCTGCTGCCACAGAAGGACTACCGCCTGATCGAGAGCGAGATGAGGCGGGCGTCCGGCCGGATGGGCCGGCCCCAAAAGCGCCGGCGGCGGAAGCCCCAGGGTCAGCCCCAACTTGCGGGTGCGGCGGCGGTCGTCCAGGGAGAGACGCAGGGGCAGTAGCCGTATCTGCCTCTAGGCGGTCGCGGTCTCCGAAGAGCGGACGAGTTCGAATTCATCGTCGAACAGTTCGTGTGCCCGCTTGATCAGCTCCTCAGGAATGTCCTCAGTCTCAGGCGCAATAGCGAACTCATTGAGCTGAGGTATGTTCGTGATGTTGGGCAGCACCGAGGCGACGTTGGCGCCGGACAGCGCGAACTTGATCGCGATCTGCCCCAAGGTGGACGACAGACTCTCCACCAGATAATCGAGCTTACTGACCTTCGCGAGGCTCTCGTCCAACCACTCTTGCTTTCTATGGCTGCGGTGATCGGTTGGGTCGAACTTGGTGTCCTTGGTGTAGGTCCCGTCCAGCATGCCGGAGGCGTGCGGGACCCTGGTGAGGAGCCCGGTGCCCTGCTCTTCTGCTATCGGCAGGAATCGCCGGGCTGGGTCTTGCTCCAGTAGGCTGTAGATGATCTGCAAGACCGGAACGTGTCGGGCCTCCATCGAGGCCTCGCCCTCTTCGAACCACCCGATATCGGGTCCCAGGCCGACGCCGTAGTACCTGATCTTGCCTTCCTTGACCAGCGCCTCCAGCGTCTCGAAGAGGTCGTCTCTCTCGATGGCGTCGAGGCGCGGATTGTGTAGTTGGTAGATATCTATGTAGTCGGTCCGGAGGCGCTTCAGGCTCTGCTCGCAGGCGTACCGCACGAACTCGGCGTCCCACTTCTGGGGGCGCTCCTTGTGGCCGTCGCGCGAGACGTTGGCATAGAAGTCGTAGCCGAACTTGGTGCCTATGACTATGTCGTCTCGTTTGCGGTGCAGGGCCTTGGCGAGTATCTCCTCGCCGTAGCCGTCCCCGTAGGTATCCGCAGTGTCGAACAGGTTGACTCCGAGGTCGAACGCCTTCACCAGGAGGTCGACGCCATCGGACTCGTCGATCTTGCCCCACCAGGCCGTGCCGACGGTCCAGACGCCGAAGCCTACCTGGGAGACCTCGAGGTCGGTTGGTCCTAGTTTCGAGTATCTCAAGCTGTAGTCCTTATACCGCGGACGGCATGCCGTCCAGCACGCCGCGGATGGAGTCGGCCCTTCGCTCGTACTCGTCGTCGGCGAGTACCGGGTCCATGTAGCCGAGTGGGACGTTTTGCCCCAGCGGTACCCACGACTTGCAGCCCTCGAACTCGTCTAAGACCGGCAAGGCCTGCGGCTGCTGAAGCCTGTACAGTCGCAGAAGGGCAATGGTCAGGGGTTGCTTGGGCCGCCAGTGGAGGCGCTTTTCCGCATAGCCGTCCGACCACGCGTGGTAAGGAGAGAGGCGTTCCAGTAGTTCGGGATCTCGCAACTCGTACTTGTCGGTTACCCGGCACCAGTAGTCCATGGACACGAGGCCGGGAACGTCATCCTCTTTCAGGGTCTCGGCCAGGTCTTTTTGATACCGCTCCTTGAGGAGCTCCGGCCTCTGGTGCTCGTAGGTCGGAAACAGGAGGAACTCATCGTGAACGACGCGGAACTCCTTGTCGTCCCGGTGTATCCCACCCTTGCGGAGCGTGATGATTTGGTCTCCACGAGCCATGACGCGTACCGCCACCGCCCACTCTTTGAGCGCCATGTCGGAAATCGGGGGAAGTAACATCTGGACGCGCAACCTCCGGACTGCGATTCTCGAAGGGCCAGTAGCTATTATACTTGACGCCCGCGTAGCCAGTCGAGGACGGTCCGGACAACTTGCACGAGGGCGGCGGTTGATGTATCTTCATACCATTCACATGGAGGAGATTCGTCCCATGAGCTTGCTTACGACGGTACGCGGGTGGCTCCCTGTCCAGGTGGCCGAGGCCCATTGCGACATTCCGTGCGGAATCTACGACCCGATATCGGCGAAGATCGCCGCGCAGACCGTGCTGAAGATGGTTATGCGCATCCAGGCCCTTAGTGGCGACGGCGCCGCGCGCGCCAACAGCGAATCGCGATACATCGCGGTCAAGGAGCAGCATGCTGAGCTGACCAAGCGCGAGATCGATATTCTCTGGCACGACTACTTCAAGCCGGAGCACCTGGAGAAGCACCCCGACCTGCACACCAAGGTCTGGGAGGCCACTAAGCTGGCGTCGAAGAACAAGCAGTCGGTGGACCTCGACGCGGCCAAACAGTTAGTGGCCGCGGTAGACGAGATCGCCGGAGCGTTCTGGTCGACCAAGGGCGTGGCCTACAGCGATCCGGTGGCCGACGTGAGGTTCGGGAGCTAGACGAAACGGCGGCCTTAGACGGCCGCT
>JAQBTI010000097.1 GCA_027624995.1 Chloroflexota bacterium | reverse complement strand
AGGCTCAGGCTGATCAAGCACCTCGTGTGAGATCTTGGGCTGAACCTGGCGGGAGTCCAACTGGCGCTAGGCATATTCAACCGGCTGCTGAGGATCAGGATTGGAGTTAACAGGCTCGAGGGTGAGAAGCTCAAGGCCTTCTTGGAGACGCAGGTAGACGATCTGCTACTCCAGTTGCAGGGCAAGCCGGGCTAGGAGAGATTCAACTCACGTGGAAGAGAATGAAAAGAGGGAGGTCCCCGAGACAGAGAGCGACGGCCCGGTAGAGGCGGGGAGCGACTCCGACATAAACGATCAGCTCGATGAGGCCCTTCGGGAGAAGGACCAGTTTCGAGCGATGGCGCAGCGAGCCCAGGCCGACCTGGTGAACTACCGTAGGCGCGCTTCTGAGGAGCTAGGCGAGACCAGGCGATCCGCCACCTCGCACTTGCTTCTCAAGGTAATATCCGTCGTCGACGACCTCGAACGCGCCATTGGCATGATCCCCGATGAGGCGGTCGCCCCAGGCTGGCTTGAGGGTCTCAGGTTGGTTGAACGCAAGCTCCAGAGTGTGCTGGAATCTGAGGGAGTCGCGAAGATAGAGGCCGAAGGACTACCCTTCGAGCCGAGAGAGCATGAGGCCGTCCTGTACCAGGAGTCGCTGGACAGTGTGGAGGGCACGGTGCTCCAGGTAATCAGAGAAGGCTACAAGTTGCATGAAAGGGTGCTGAGGGCCGCGCAAGTCACGGTCTCGAAGGCGCCCGAACAATCGGACGGAACGGAAACAACAAAGGAGCAGGAGTCGTAGATGCCCAAGATACTGGGGATAGACCTGGGAACAACAAACTCGTGCATGGCGGTCATCGAAGGTGGTGAGCCGCGCGTTATTGAGAACGCGGAAGGGGGACGGACGACCCCTTCGGTCGTGGCCGTAAACCCGCGTACCGGCGAGCGATACGTCGGCATGACCGCCAAGCGTCAAGCCGTCACGAATCCCGAGAACACGATCTTCTCTGTCAAGCGGTTCATGGGGCGCCGGTTCGACGAGGATACGGTCGAAAGCGACGTCAAGCTGGTCCCCTTCAACGTTGTGCGGCACACAAATGGGGACGCCCACGTCAATATGAGCGGCAAGACCTACTCCCCGCCAGAGGTCTCGGCCATGATCCTTCAGAAGCTCAAGCGTGACGCCGAAGCCAAGCTGGGAGAGACGATCACTCAAGCAGTGATAACGGTCCCCGCGTACTTCAACGATAGCCAACGCAACGCCACCAAGGACGCCGGGCGCATCGCCGGCCTCGAGGTATTGCGGATCATCAATGAGCCCACTGCCGCGTCGCTGGCCTACGGCCTTGACAGCAAGAAAGAAGAGACCGTCGCCGTATTCGACCTCGGCGGCGGTACGTTTGACATAACGATTCTTCAGATCGGCGAAGGGGTTTTCGAGGTCAAGGCAACGAACGGCGACACCCACCTTGGGGGCGACGACTTCGATCAGCGCATTATCGATTGGATCTGCGCAGAGTTCCTGAGGGAGCAAGGGATCGACCTCAAACAGGACTCCATGGCCCTACAACGGCTACGAGAGGGCGCAGAGCGGGCCAAGATTGAGCTCTCCACACTGGCGCAGACCGAGATCAACCTGCCGTTCATCACGGCGGATGCGTCGGGACCCAAGCACCTGGTCCTCACGCTCTCCCGCTCCAATCTCGAGCAGATGGTCGAAGATATGGTCCAAAAGACCATAGGACCGTGCAAGCAGGCGCTTTCGGATGCCGGGATCGCCGCCGGCGACGTCGACGAGGTGATCCTGGTAGGTGGAATGACACGCATGCCGGCCGTCCAGAAGGCGGTCGTCGGTCTGTTCGGCAGGGAGCCTCATCAGGGGGTGAACCCGGACGAGGTAGTCGCCGTAGGCGCGGCCATACAGGCCGGCGTACTTCAGGGCGAGGTGCAGGACATACTACTGTTAGACGTGACGCCGCTGACCCTCGGCATCGAGACCCTGGGCTCGGTCTCGACGGCCCTGATTCCTCGCAACACGACTATCCCGACCTCCAAGAGTGAGGTATTCACTACGGCCGCGGACGGGCAAACCAGCGTCGAGGTCCACGTGCTGCAAGGAGAGCGGACTCAAGCTGCCGACAACAAAACGATCGGCCGGTTCAACCTCGAGGGCATCCTACCAACAGCCAGGGGCGTCCCGCAGATCGAGGTCACATTCGACATCGACGCGAACGGGATCCTCAACGTATCCGCCACGGACAAGGGGACCGGCAAGGCGCAACGGATTACCATAACCGCCAGCTCGGGCCTCAGCAAAGAGGAGACCGAGCGGATGGTCCGCGAGGCCGAACTGCACGCCGAAGAAGACCAGAAGCGGCGTCAGGATATCGAGACGCGAAACGCGGCCGACAATGCCGCTTATACCGCCGAGAAGCTGCTTGCCGACAACGCCGACAAGCTCCCCGAAGAGATGAAGACTGAGATCAAGGGCAAGGTGTCGGCCCTGCGCGAAGCCTTGCAGGCAGAAGACATCAGCCGAATCGAGGCGGCAGCGCAAGAGCTCCAGACGGCGATCCAGCAGGTGGGTGAACATATCTATAGCCAAGAGGCCGCAGCCAATGTTTCTTCAGACGGGCAGGCTTCCACCGATGGCGTAAGCGAAGACGCGGCTGGCGATACGGTCGAGGGTGAGTTCCGCGAAGCGGAGCCCGAGCCGGAGAAAGAGCCAGAGCCCGAAAAGTAGGCACGGGCTCACGAGACATTTAATAAATCACAAAAGTAGGGGAGGTTTGGACCTCCCCTACTTTTGTCTATCAGGCGCCTGGGTCTGATCTACAACACGTGATATGCGAGAAGGTGGTCTCTTAGAACGTCGGAGGCGAAGTCGTTTCCGACGTCGCGCCAGACCGAGTGGACGTGGTTGGCGCCATTCTGGTAATTGTCGAACTCCACCAGGAAGTCGCCACCGTGAATACGATAATAGTGCGGTAGAGAGCCGTTTAAGGGCCCTCCCCAGGCAAAGTGGAGGCGGTCAATGCCCTGTTCGATCATGCCCGCCATGCGACCTTCGTGCACGTCGCCCCTCACCTGTCCTACGTAGTCGTCGACGAGCGCAGTAAGGAGTTCCTTCTGTACTCCCGTCATTCTCGACGCCGGCAGGCCCTCCTCGAAGGGCAGCGAGGCCCGGCTGGAGTTGTAGGTGACGATGTCATATGGCGCTTCCTCGTAGATTACAGCCTTCGATCGCTGGCCGCCGTCCAGACTCGCGGCGAGCTCCAGGGCCAGGTCCTCTCTTCGGCTGAGGATGCGTAGCCCCTTGTGGGGCCCGGTACGGACCTCGGCCGGGTTGGATCCAAAGAAGAACGGGGTCACTGAGATGACTTCGTCCCCCCAGATGCTGTAGTTCAACGAGATATGGTGCCCTTCGGCCCTCCACCCCCAGGGGTCCGTCCCGCCCGGCCTTCCGAACACAGTGAAGTAGTATAGCTCTGGGTCACGTCTGAAGGAGTTGAGGCCCTGGTCGGCTTCAACCTCGCGGAGGACCGTTTCGAGATCGATTATCTGTGTGGCTTTCTTGTATGAGGACTCGTTGAGACCGCTGGCCATCAGGGCCATGGCCAGTGAGCGCTGGGCCGCGTCCATATCCCGGAGGGGCACGCCGTGGCGGTTGAGTGGCGGGTAGTACCAAAACACTCGCTCGCCGTCCATGTACGGATATGACGCCTTCGCCCTCAAGTCGTCTGAGAGGCCGGCCAGCATGGCCGACGCGGCCTCTGCCATCTCTGCTGCCGCAAGAGCGTGTGGGGAGTGGATGGTCATCATTTGCTCCTTCTGGTCACGCTTCGCCGCCGGGTACAAACGGCCGCCTATCCTCTCTCTCGGAGACCGGACGTATTAGTCGACCTTGGACAGCTTTTGGAAGCTGCGGACCCCGGCGGCCGAAACGCCCTGGTTCTTGGCGTTTGTCCAGGCCACCTCGCCGACATAGAGGTCATCGTTGGAGTCCAGGCAGAGGCTGTGGGGCGCGGCAAACTGGCCGACGTCGAAACCGAATCCCATGTCCCCTATCCTCGCCAATCGCTCCCCCTTCGTGTTCAGTACTGCGATCCTGGGTCCAATGTTCGGATTCAGCTCGTTGACCTTCATTCCCCATCCGAGCTCACCGACGTACACGTTCTGGGCCTTGGAGATGTAAATCGCGCAAGGGCGGTGGAGGTTGTTCCACTGAGTCTCGTACTTGCCGTTGCGGTCGAAAATCTGGAGCCTGTGGCTCTCGCGGTCGGCCACGTAGACGTAACCGTCGTTATCTGTCGCGATGTTGTGGGGGATGTTGAATTCGCCCGGGTCGGTGCCGGGTCCGCCCCATGAGAAGAGCAACTTGCCGTCGGGAGAGTACTTGTGCACTCGCGCATTGACATAGCCGTCGGAGACGTAGAGGTCGCCGGTCTTCGGGTCCAGTGCCACGTCGGTGCAGCGGTTGAACGGCTCTCCACTGTAGGGTTCGGCGGCATGCCCTGGGACACCGATGGTCATAAGCACCTTGCCATCGGTTGTGCATTTTCGAATGGTGTGATCGCCGTCGTCGGTGCAGTACAGCATGTCGTCCGGCCCGATGGTAAGGCCGTGCGCTCTGGAGAAGATGCCCTCTCCCCAAGAGCTGAGAAAATTGCCGTCGGAGTCGAAGACTATCATTGGGTGGTCGCCACGGTTGAACACGTAGACACGGTCGCTGGAGTCTACGGCAACGGCTGCGGCATCTGTCCACGAGTAGCCTGGCGGCAGCTTCTCCCAGTTGGAGGCCACCTCGTAAGAGAACTGACCGCTGCCCAGCCTCACAGTGCTCGCCATAGCCCTGACCTCCAGAATCTCGGTGCTGAACAGCCTCGAATTTTGACCCGGCGATTATAACATCGGGCCCATCTGGATGCCTGTATTTGGCTTGAACGACACCGGATGCTCATGTATCGTGTCGTCAGCAATCATCGGAGGTTGACATGAGCTCGAATACCGAAGGCCAAGTCGTTGGTGTGCGTCTGTGCGTGGGGCATAGGGAGCCGATGCGCTCAGTCACGACGGCCAAGATGGTCAAGGACTACGGCCTCGAAGGCGACAGGCACGCAGGCGGCGAAGGCCCGCGGAAGGCCCGCCAGGCCCTTCTTATGGACCGGGAGACACTGGAAGAGTTTGGGCTGCCCGACGGCGAGGTCCGAGAGAATCTCACCATATCCGGACTGGACTTTTCGACGCTCCTGGAAGGACAAAGGCTGTCCGTCGGGGAGGTTGAGCTCGAGGTCACCGGAGACTGCGCCCCTTGCGCACGAATCGATGAGATCAGGCCGGGCCTCAAGGCCGAGCTCCAGGGCCGACGCGGAATCCTGGTGATGGTGCTCCGGACCGGGACCGTCAGCGTTGGAGACGGAGTCCGTGTGCTGGAGACGGCGGCTTCGTAGTCGTGCTCGACCGATCTCACCTAGGTCGGTCGAGCACAATGGTTCAGTTGCCCGGGCCAACCGCCCATTCAGTCATCGAGTGACCTTGCGACCCCGGCTTGGAGTGACTCCATCCATAGATAAATAGGATACATCTGGTTTGCAAACAGATAGGCTCCCGCTCCACCCTCGAGATCGCGCTCGACGATATCCATTTGTCTCAGTTTCCTTAACAGATTGTCAAAGACTCTCGTTTCGTCAGGGTCTAGGCGTGACTTGACCTCGCTTCGACTGAAACTGCGACCACCTGGCCGCTCTACCACGATTTTCCGGATTATCGATCGATATCGCGGACTTCGAATGGCTCGGTAGACGTTCGGGTCAAGATACTTGGTCCCGACATTTTCGGCGGCCTCTATCACCCCATTGAATGCGTCCTTTTTATCAATGACGTCATCTTCGTCAAGCCAGAATGTCGCGTCACCAATTTCGTGCATCAGAAAGGGAATTCCACTGGAATATCGTACTAGAACCTCGAACGCGTCGTCATGTACCTCTCTGTCTACCCCAGCAAACGCGTTTGCGAAAAATTCACGCACTTCATCACTGCTAAGCCTCTCGATCTCGCAAACCCGAAAAACTCTCAACAGCGAAGGTTGAAGAGACGCCAGCGAGTCTCTTTTCTCGGGCAGGCCAATCAACATTATCAATACCGGAAACTGAGGGTACTGAGTAGCTATTTCGTCGATCAGACTCTTGTACCAATTGGCGAACTCAATGCTTTCGGCCAGCCCGTTCATGTCGTCAAGGATGATGAACAACCCCGCCTTTTCGTCAGCTATCTGGGCAACCACATTGCCGAGCACCTCGGGAAATTTCCTCACCAATTCGGTAAGGTCGCGCTCCGGTGGATCAAAGGTCACCGTGACGCCAAACATGCCGAGTTGTCTCACGTGATCGCCGAAGTACGCGCTGAGCTGGTCGAACCAAGGCTGCTCGCGCGTCTCCTTTAGTATCTCTTCCAGAGTATGGCGAACCATTTCTTCCAACGTGGAAACGCGTCCTAGGAAGACGTGCGCTCCAAGCATGTTGTGGTCGCGGGTGGCCAAGTGACGCAAGAAAGACGCAAATGAACTCTTGCCGATGCCGCGATCGCCTGTTAGGAAAACGTTCTCCTGCTTTCCGGAGACGGCCTGTCGGACATGTCGCATGACTTGCGCGATCTGCTCTGACCGTCCGACGAAAAGTTCCAGAGGGACTGGACTTCCCGGCGTGAAGGGACTATTGACTTCGCTCATTCGGCTGCTCCAACGACTATGACAGCAGAGGTTTGTTCCGAGTATACGCTGTCGAAGGAGTATTCACCTTGTGTAAACCCAGCGCCTATGCACGGCTCAAGAACGCGCTCCAAGGCCGACGCAGTTAGTTGGCGGCAGCCGCCAGGGAGCTACTGGCGGCGCCGACTCCGGCGCCTTGGGCCGTCTCGTAGTCCAGGCGGGGTAGTATCTTTTCCAGGGCCGATAGCAGCGCCAGGACATACTCAGGCTTGCTGGACTCGCCCATCAGCCCGACCCTTATCACTTTGCCGGCGAACTGGCCGAGGCCTCGCCCGACCTCTATCCCGTGCTCGCGCAGAAGCATCTGGCGCAGCTTAATCTCGTCGACACCGTCCGGGACCCAGAACGGCGTTATCTGGTCCAGGCGGTAGGCTTCTGGGGCGACGAGGACGAGTCCCATGGCCTCAAGGCCGTCGCGTAGGGCTGCCGAGTTCCGGCTGTGCCGCTCGTACCTAGCCTCAAGCCCCTCTTCGACCACAATGCGCAGCCCCTCTCTGAGGGCGAGGATCATGCTGACGGGTGCGGTGTGGTGGTAGACGTGTTCGAAGCCCCAGTAGTTGGCGATCAGGGCCAGGTCGAGGTACCAGGACGACGGCTTGTTCTTGCGATTCTTGACGACCTCGTGGGCCCTCGGGCTCAACGCCACCGGAGAGAGGCCGGGCGGGCACGCCAGGCACTTCTGGGTAGCGGAGTAGCAGTAGTCTACGTCCCATCTGTCGACCGCGACCTCGTTCCCACCGAGGGAAGTGACCGCGTCCAGCATGAAGAGCGCGTCGTGCTCTTTGACCAGCTTGGCCAGGTCATCGACAGGCTGCTTGATTCCGGTCGATGTCTCGGCGTGGACGACCGTCACGAGCTTCACACCCTCATGACGTTTGAGCTCCTCGGCGAGCATCTCGGCAGGGAAGGGCTGCCCCCATTCGGACCTCAGCGCCACGACATTTGCCCCAAGCCTCTCGGCCATATCTATCATGCGTTCCGAGAAGAAGCCGCTGGCGCATATGACGACCGTGTCGTCCGGCTCCAGGAGGCTGGAAAGGCCGGCCTCCATTCCAGCCGAACCGGTGCCGGAGAGGGCCAGAGTGAGGTTTGCATCAGTCTGGAAGACGCGCTTCAGAAGATAGGATACCTCGTCCATGATCAGGAGAAAGTCGGGGTCGAGATAGCCGATCATGTGAGACATCATGGCCTGAAGCACCCGAGGATGCGCGGCGCTCGGTCCTGGCCCAAGTAGGATGCGCGGCGGTACCATCGGCATCTTGGATTCGGGGACTGGGGGGTTGGTCATGAAGTCTTTTGCCCTCACCCTAGCCCTCTCCTTGAGGAAGAGGGGATTTATAGAAATCCGTGCCTACGCCGATGACATCTCTTGACCGCCAGAATCCGAGGTGACTTCCGACACCGGAACGGGACTACGCGGTACCATCTCGGTCTTTAGCGGGACTGAAGATCGAGCCGTCGGGGAGGCCC
>JAQBTI010000096.1 GCA_027624995.1 Chloroflexota bacterium | reverse complement strand
ACCGCGATCTGCGCACGTTCAAGACGGACCTGGGGGTCACCGAGCGCTTGGCGCCGACCGTTCCACCCGGCAAGATCGTCGTCAGCGAGAGCGGCGTGAGCAGCCGGGACGGCATCGACCGCGCCAGGGCTGCCGGTGCCCACGCGGTCCTGGTCGGCGAGGCGCTGGTAACCGCCTCGGACCCCGGTGCCAAACTTCGAGAGCTCCTATGACGCGCTTCAAGATCTGCGGACTTCGAGAGCTAGACCACGCGCTTGTCGCGGCGGACTCCGGCGCCGACTTCATCGGATTCAACTTCGTCCCCGGCGTCCGCCGTCAGGTCACACCGGAGCACGCGGAAGCGGTCATTAAGGAATTCCGGCGACTCCGAGGCGTGGGACCTCCCCAAGTCGTAGGCCTATTCGCCAACCAGCCGGTCGATGAAGTCAACCGCATCGCTGGACAGTGCGGGCTGGACCTTGCGCAGCTCTGTGGAAATGAGCCGCCAGAGTACTGGGAGGCCGTGGACATCCCAGTTATCAAGCAGATCAAGGTCCGCGACGGCGACGGCAGCGAAGGGGCAGCAGAATCGACGCGCCGGGAAGTCGCCGAGGTAATCTCACACGGTCACATGGCCATGCTGGACACTCACAGGGAAGGCTCTCTCGGCGGGACCGGAAAGACCTTCGACTGGAGCATCGCTGCGGCCTTGTCTGGAGCGTACGACTATCTGCTGGCGGGCGGCCTATCGCCAGAAAACGTGGGCCTCGCCATCGCGACCGCCATGCCTTGGGGCGTCGACGTGTCCAGCGGAGTTGAGACCGACGGTGTAAAGGACCCGGACAAGATAGTCGCTTTCGCCAATCAGGTCCGTCTGGCCTCAGGCAACCACGACGCACACAGCTAGCCTCCGGACGAGCGTCTTGACAGCCGTCTCGCCCATCTCATAGGCTATCCCTAATCGAACCACCCCCAAGGAGCTGCGAAATCGTGCTATACCGTGTCAACCACGTACACATCAAGTCTAAGGACCCCAAAGAGACGGCGGACTGGTACGTCAAGGCCTTCAATTTCAAGATAATTAGCGACAACGTTCGCTCGTTTGGAGACCGGTTCATCGGCTGCGCGGACCCTACCGGCTTCACCGTGAATATCTCCGGGGCCCGAACAGGCGAGTCGCTTGGACCCGGTGACGCGAATGCCCACTACGGCCTGGAGCACTTCGGAGTAGACGTTGAGGACATGGAGGCAGAGATAGCTCGGCTCACGGGACTCGGCGCCGAGCTCAAGGAGGGGCCGATCGATGTGTCGGGTGGCCCGCTGATCGCCTTCCTGAATTGTCCGGTGGACACGAGGGTCGAGCTAATCCAGCCGCGGGGGTAGCCGGCGACGGCCCTGGGCATGCCGCAGATAACGACGTGTCGCAACTGCGGCCAGGAGTGTCCAGAAGGGGCCGGAGCCTGCACAAGATGCGGTCGCCTACTCGGGGGCGGGTCTGGCCCGCTCTCGCTGCTCGACAGGATGCTCCGAGCGTCTCTGTTAGAGTCGAGGGTATATAAAGAGGTAAGTCAGGCGCGGGGTACCACCCTCCAGTCCGTGCTGGTGCTCCTTCTGATGGCATTGGCCAGAGGCGTGGGCCGACTGGGTACCGAGGAAGCCGAATGGGTGGTATTTGTTGAAGGCTTTCTGCTGGGACTCGTGTGGTGGGTCGTCTTCACGATCGTGAGCTACCTTCTTGCGAACCTGATACAGACCGAGCCGGATGACCGTCCAGGCCAAGCCCAGATGGCCAGACTTACGGCGTTCGCACAGGCGCCCGGTGCGCTATGGGTGTTAGGCCTGCTCCCGAGGATTGGGGTCGCCGTAACCAACGTGGTCGGGCTCTGGCAACTCGCGGCAATCGCCGTCGCGGTGCAGCACGGACTAAACGACCGGTCCGTCTTTAGGGCGGCGTTGATAGTCGCGGCCGGCTTCGCAGCATGGCTGGTGGTACTGGCAATTTTCCAATCGTAGCCTAGGGCATCCGGCAGGAAGGGTTCAAATGGCGCGAGACTGTATCTTCTGCAAAATCGGTGGTGGCGAGGTCCCTGGCGACTTGCTCTACCGAAGCGATCAGTGTTTCGTCATCGCGGATATCGCTCCAAAGGCCCCCATCCACCTGCTGATCGTTCCGAACCAGCACTTCACCTACCTGACCGGCCTGTCACCGAGCTTCTACCCCGTGCTTGGCGATATGTTCGCCGCCGCCAGGGTGATGGCAGAGACCCACGGAGTCACCAACTCGGGGTACAGACTCGTCATAAATCAGGGGACCAACTCCGGCCAGCAGGTCGCTCACCTGCATCTCCATCTGCTCGCAGGGCAGCCCATGGGCGCGATGGGGTGACGGAGTCGGCACTTCCATTCGCAGTCGAGAGTCGGCTGCGAGGCTTGCCAAAGGGGCTCCGGGAGCACATCGAGCGCAGCCGCGAAGTCGGAAAAGACCTGGCCGCACTCCACGGGACTGACCCTGACCGGGTCGATCTCGGCATCGCAGCCCACGACCTCGCTCGAAGCCTGGACCGCGAGACACTCCTCGAACAGGCCCTCTCCTCTGGGCTGACCCCCGACCCAATCGAGCGTCACGAGCCGGTCTTGCTTCATGGCCCCCTTGCGGCAGCATGGCTCAAGGCGGACGGTCTATCAGACAACCTCGTACTGGACGCGGTCCGGTGGCACTCCACGGGCAAGGTTGGCATGGGACCCGTGGCGAAGGTCGTCTTCCTGGCCGACAAACTGGACCCCGAAAAGGTGCGGAGGTATCCCGCGCTGGAGGCGGTGAGCGATCTGGCGCAAGAAGACCTCGACAGAGCGATTATCAAGTATCTCGACCACGAGATCGGATACCTGGTGGGCAAGGGGCGAACGGTCCACCCGGCCTCTATCGATCTCCGCAACGAACTCTTGATGGTGTGACCCAGTGCACCCATCCCCAAGTACGGGAGGACACAAAAGAACCGCAACCTCAGATAGGTGCTCGAATATACAGCGTTCAACTGCTGTATATTTGGTGGAAGCAAACTGCGGATCAAGCTAACGGAACGGAATATTGACGAGGCATACTTTCAACAATCTAATGCAGCGCTTGTCCAAGGCCGGGTTCAGCAGAGAATTCGTGCGGTCGGCTTTGCTCCCTGACTGGTGGGACGAGACCTATTCCCAAGATCAGACTCTGTTGCCAGACATCGATATTCGAGTGGCACGCTTTCTCGGTTTGCCAATTGCTGCCATCAGGGACTCCGGAACTCCTCTGCTCGCGCCACGGTATTCGGGTGCACAGCTTCGCCGGGTACGGACCGTTGATCTAGACAGGCTGGATCCAGCGATACATTCTGCGGTTCAGATCGCTGGGGCGGTTGTCCGGAGCTTAAAGAATACTGTGCCTGCCCCCTCGATGCCGCCGGCTGACGGCCTTATTTGGCGAGATCAGATAAACCGGACTGCTCCTGCGGTGACCCTTCAAGACGTCCTGGGCGACCTGTGGCTCCATGGCATTCCGGTCGTCCCCATTGATCTGCTCCCCGCACCAAGCTTTCAGGGGATTGCCTGCATAGTGGAAGGTCGGCCCGTGATCCTTGTCAGTCACAAGTACGACGAGCCGAGCCGTATTGCATTCCTTGTCACCCACGAGGCAGGCCATATCGCTGCAGGTCATTGCAGGGCTGACCAACCGGTCATCGACGAGGAGGACGATATTATGGACGACAACCAAATTGAGTTGATAGCCGACCGATATGCCGCTCACGTGCTTGTCGGCGACCATCCAATGCCGCAAATAGAAGGCCAGAACTTCAGGAATCTCGCCCGGAACGCGTCTCAGCTTGAAGACGAAACCGGCATTGACGCGGGCATGATCGTATTCGCGTGGGCTTCTCGTACTGGCGACTACGCCCGTGCCTCAATGGCGGTTAAGGCATTGTACCGCGCGTCGGGCGCTCGACGGCAGCTCAGCCAACACTTCAGTCGCTATGTTGACATGGATACCACTGCCGAGACTGACCAGGCGCTACTCCGCTGCGTGTTCAGCGAGCACAATGCGGCTGCTGATTGATACGGACGCACTCTGCAAGCTTGGGATGGGCGGAATGCTCCAGGATTCTCTTAGCTTACTCGGAGTCAGCCTGACAGAATGCGGCAGGCTTCCAGCGTTGCCGCTTATGCTCCGACGAGGCAGGCTGCGGGAATTCTATGGGCCAGAAATATGTGACGCTCTGATTTCGATCGCAAACAACGTACCAGTCTCGATTCAGCCCAGCAGCCTCTGGATGGATAAGCTGACCCCGATCCAGGCCATTGATCCCGGAGAGGCCCAAATTCTCGCAGCGGCTGCTGAGGCCGGTTTGTTAGTCATTTCGGGCGACAAGCGCGCGCTGCGTGCGCTGAGAGAAGTCGAGGGTTTCCCGGACGCGCTTGCTGGTCGAATTGTCGTTATGGAGGCGATACTAGTCTCACTTTGCGACCGGCTTGGGCCTGAGTCCGTGCGACAATCTGGCTGAAGTCTAACAATGTTGGACACCATGGTCCAGGTATGCTTTTCTTCCGGGATTGAGGATCCCCGAGAGGGACTCCTCTCCTACTACCACAGTCTTAGTCGAGAGCTTAGTCCTTTGATTCTGTGGGATCCACGAGCAGGAAGTCTGAGCATGGGCTTTTCCCCTGATCATTATGTGCCGGTGCTTAAGGTCAAACGTGGCGAGATGAAAGCGCTCAGGCTGATCTCGTCCAGCATTCGGGAACGGATCACTCCCCTGTTGGAGATTGTCCAGAGATCTGACAGCAGCCGACGGTGGAGGCGCATCTAAACAAGTCGTTCAAGGACCTCGCCGTCAGCGTCCAGCCATATTCTCGGTGCTTCCTTGATGCGCGTGAAATGGCCTCCGACGGTCAGTCCGCAGCAGCTGAGGTTTTCGAGCGAGCCGCAGCGGCTGGCATGGTGTTCACTCCGGTGACCGGAATCTCTAGAACAGAGGACGTGGAGGCGGCGTTGAACCACGGTACCTACGGTGTGGCTGTTCGATTGACCCGTGGTGAACTCGAGGCTGGAGAGCTCGCCCGAACGCTCTTGGACTTTATGGGGCGACGCCAACTTGCTCTGGAGGAAACTGATCTGATCATCGACCTCGGTCCGGTAGACGACCTCGTTGTCGCAGGGGTGATCGGGTTGACGGAAACGTTCCTACAAGACGTTCCCAATCACCAGCGGTGGCGTACATTCACCATTTCTGCGTGCGCGTTCCCGTCGAGTATGGGAGTCGTGGACCGGAACTCGCACGACCTGATCGAGCGGTCAGACTGGATGGCCTGGCGGGACAATCTCTATGCTCGTAGACAAGACATCCTGCGGCTCCCAACATTCAGTGACTGCGCCATTCAACACACGTTGGGCGTTGAGGGATTCAACCCGATGACGATGCACGTTTCCGCGTCGATTCGATACACATCGCGGGACGACTGGCTGATCATCAAAGGTGAGAGCACGCGCAGGAGGCTGCCTAGCAAACAGTTCCCCGATCTGGCGACACAGCTCGTCCACGGTCACCTCAAACCACACTTCGCCGGACCAAACCATTGCAGCGGTTGTGCTTCAATACAGGATTCAGCGCTGGGGGCTTCCGGACTCGGGTCACCGGAAGCCTGGCGCCGCATCGGTACGATACATCACATCACGGCAGCAATGCAGAACCTTGCATCGCTGCCCTAGCCTTGAGTTTTGCACGCACCGTGGCGGCGATCTCGTGCACATCGAAATTTTCGCAGACTCTGTCCCATACGATCCCGCGTGGTTTTCCGCGAACGCCGCGTGTCGCGCCACGTCGCGTCAGCAGGCTGATAGCGTCGTCTAGCCACAGTAGCTCGACAAGTGAACGAGGGTCCCGATGAGGATTATTCCGGCCCCGACGCATAGTCTTGAACTGTAGTCCGTGTGGGCCTGATGTCACAAGTAGGGCGCCCCACCAACGAGGAATCATATCCAAGGTCTCACTGAGGTGGCGCCCGCCCACCACTAACGTCGCCCGATCGACCACCTTGCTATAGAATTCCACTTGGCCGTTGAGGCGCCGTAAGCTATCGCGGTCCGACTTAATTTCGTATCCGTGAAGCAGCCCGTTGACCACGGCCAGATCAATTCGGGTCTGGCCACGGCACACTCCAAGCTCTTCGATAAAAGCAGTGTCGGCGTCGTCGGCGTGCTCTTCCAAGAGGCGGGATAGGAGGGCTAGCCGGATTTCCGCGTCGCCGAATATGCCGTCTTGTCTGATCATGCGGTATTCATCTCGGGGTTCATTCGTTGCCTCGGTCAAGCGCCTGACGAAGGCTTACTTACTCATACCGCCAGACAGCTCTTCCTCATTCAGTGGGGCGCCTACTAGTCACGCTGTATGACCGAATTGACACCGGAGGCCATTTCCTTTGGCCACAGTACCCCTACGTTCACGCAGGCGTCAAGCCAGATGCGCCGCCGTCTTTGAATCAATTCGCCTGGCGTTGACAGCAAAGCTGACGCACTGCTGAGCTGTCCAAGATTCATCGCCAGAATTGTCCCATTTCCAACTCTGCTACAGCGAGCAACCTGGGGAATGTCCTTCGACAGACCCTGAGGTACCCAGAGTCTTGTTGACTCCGCACGCTTGGCACTGAGGGCTGAGAGATTGTAGCCAACTACACGGGCATGGTCCTATTGGTGTACGCCCGGCCCTTCCGGGCAACCGGCTCTCCCGAGGTACCGCAGGACCCGATCATTACTCCTTCGTCAATCATCTCCGCGACGTCGTCTTCGCGCACACCGTTCAAGAAGGAGATTCCCGAGTTTTTGCAGGCCGAGAACACCTTGGATCGTGCAGCCTGCATGCCGTCAGGGAAGGGCGCATCATGGCGGTAGGTGTAACCCAGCGACATGCTCATGTCGCCGGGACCCCATTCGGCGAAGGCCACGCCCGGAATGGCGGTCGTAACGTCTGCGTACAGCAGGGCCCGTTTGTTCTCGATCTTGAGACCGAGCAGCAGTTCTCCGGCGGGATTCAGAGGCCAAGGATCGGCCTTTTCTAGGTACTCCTGGTCCGAGATCCCCCAAGCCGCGGAGGCATAGCCCTGCCCACCGGCGCCCCTCCTACCCTGCCCCAACCAACCTCCGACTCCGATGTCCGTGAAGGGATACCGGCACGACTCTACGAAGGCGCGGACGGCACCCGCCGTTTCGGCGTGGCACAGCAACACTCCATGTACGCCGCGGGCTAGGACCTGCTTGAACATCCAGGCGTTGGCGCGGACGACGGCCTCGTCGGTCCCATCGGTAGGAACGGTCGTGATGACGGCCGGCGTGCGATGGCCGCTTGCAGTCGGGCCTCCGTCCACCAGCCCTCGCATGAACTCACCCAGGCCAGGCAGGTCCCATGCGCCATGCTCCAGATCGACGGCCAGATAGTCTGCCCAGGTACGTGCCATGGCCTTGCCATTGTCATAGGTTAGGGGGCCCGAATCCGTGTAGTAGATTGGCTGCCCCTGTTCCAGTAGTTCCAGTGCCCTGTTGATCCTACCCGGCATAGTCAGACCTCTTTTCGCAATTTCTGTCGCTCTTCGGCTGCTTCCACCACTCTGATCTCGACGGAGATCGAGCCGCCGTCGACGGTCACCACGGCCATTGTGGCCTCGACCATAAAGGAACGATACCCCTGGCCCGGGCTGACAAAAAGCACACCGTCGCGCAATTCGTTGTGGACCTCGTGGAGATGTCCGAAGAGGATGGCGTCGACGGGTTCGGGGAAGTCGGCCAAGAGCTCGTCCAGAACGAACGGCGGACCGCCCCACGCCGGGTGCGTAACGCCGATTCGCAGTCCATCGAATTCGAGTACCTCGACCGCTGGCAGCGCCCTGCGGACATCGACTGGATCGGAGTTTCCGTGAACGACAATAGCCCTCTTGGCTACGCCGCGCAGACCCTCGACGACACTCATCTTCGTAATGTCGCCGCAGTGGACGGCTATATCAGCCTCGGAGAGCGCGGTCCTAATCTCCGGGTGGACTTCAGTCCATGCGAGGCAGTGGGTATCCGAAACAACGGCGATGGTCGTAGCACCCATGGCCACCGGATTCTATCAGACGAACCTTGTCAGCAGAGACATCCTTGCCCGTGCCCACCCCCCAATCTATAATCGGCCAAGCGTCCGCAGCACCGCGACGGAGGAGACGAATGCCCCCGACGATGCAGCCGAGCAGACATATCGAAATCGAGGGCGCCTACAAAGTGCGTGACCTGGGCGGCTA
>JAQBTI010000095.1 GCA_027624995.1 Chloroflexota bacterium | reverse complement strand
CTTCCTTGACCCGGCTCCCGTGTTCACACTTATCCCCGAATTCGACGTCCTGTTCCCAATACCCCAGCTTGCCGGACCCGCCGTTGGGACCGGGACCGTCCTCCCCGACACCGACCTGGAGTTCTCGATACCCGTGATCGGCGCGCCCTCAGGCACGGCATTGCCCAACGTTGACTTTCTATTTGACATACCGCAGGCAGTCGTAACGACCAACGTGCCGGCCGGGATACCAGACCTGCCGAACACGGACTCTGCACTCGCCGGCTTCGACATACCCGACATCAGCGCCTCCCTCCCGGCGGCCCCCGCCGGGGTGCCGAACTTCCCGGATACCGTTGCAGACTTCGATATTCCAACTCCCTCAGTAGCAAGCGCGCCCGCGGGAGTCCCGAATCTGCCCGAGGCGGCTGCCTTCTTCACGGCCCCAGACTCGCCCGTGATACGGGGTTTGGGCACCGACGGCTCCAACTTCTGGGTCGTCAAGAACGGCTCGCCTGACACTCTGGAAAAGCTCGACTCCACCGGTGCTTCGACGACCGTTTCGCTGGTCGGCCCGAGCGATAGCATCGAGGGCGTCGCGTTCCTAAACGGCTTCCTGTGGGTCCTGGAGAACCTGAGACGCTGCTTCGACATCATCGACACGACTCGGTGCGACCGGTCTCATCGTATCTTCAAGATCGACCCCGCCGACGCCGACGCCTTCGCGGCCGAGGCCGACTGGGCCCTGGTGGCCGATGGCGGCAAGACCAAAGCCATACTCAACACGGTCGACCGGGGCGACCCGATGGGCGGCATAACGGCCGAGGGTTCGGGCGCGACCGGCACCTTGTGGCTGGGCAACGAGTCCGGCTTCCGCCTCTACAACGTCTCTCAAAGTGGAGATGAGCTCAGCTCTCCCGACGTCGACTCGTTCAACCCCAGGATTAACGGTATCGCATTCAGCGCGGACCTCCTCTACACCAGCGACTCCACCGCCTCACAGATAAGCCAATGGAACAAGCAGGGGCAGCGGGTCGCGATATTCGACATCAAGAAGGAAGCCACTACCGATCCAGTACCTCTGATTCGAGGAATGACCTTCAAGACCGTCAGTTCCAGCGCGGTCCTTCATATCGGCAGCTCCGACGGTAAGGTCTACAGGAGCTTCTTCGCCCCTACGGTTACGAATACCCCGCGCGGAATCACCTTCTCGCCCTCGACCTCCAGCGTAGGCGAAGCCCTCTGGATACTCACCGACGCCGAGCCCAAGGACAAGCTGCTCAAGATCGATCCGGACGACGGTACCCTTATCACGAGCTTCAGCGATGACGGCTTCACGGATGCCCCGAGCAAGGAGACCCAGGGAATAACCTTCTTCAACTCGGCCCTATGGGTGATAGCCAACGAGGACTTTACTCCCAAGCTGTTCAAGCTAAACGCGACGACGGGCGCCGTGCTGAGCACCATCGACCTGTCCGCGACGGCCGGTATCTTCGACGAGCTGGGCGGGATCACCAACGACGGGACCCGTCTAGTCCTCCACACGAGGAACTTCATCAACAGCGTCTATTTCGTGAACGAAAGCGGCCTGCGGACCGGCATCGAGCAGGGCTCCATTTGCTGTCCGGTATTCGCAGGCGCGGGGGGCCTGGCGTTCCACACGGGGCGAAGTCAGTTCTTCGCAGGTCGGAACAGCGCCGTGGCGCTCTATGACGATGCCCTCAACTTCGTGCAAGAGTTCTCCCTGACCCAGGGGGCCTCGCCCGCGCCGAGCGGTATCGAGGGCCTCACGTTCAACGGCAATGTGTTCTACGTCGCTCACACCGGCAGTGGCAAGGTGAGCAAGGGATTCCTGGCGAGCACGGCCACGACCAAGCCGCGTGGCCTGGCGTTCACACCCTCGACGTCCACGCCTGGCAAGGCAATCTGGGTACTGGTGGACGGAGAACCCAGGGACAAGCTGCTCAAGGTCGACCCGGACACGGGACTGCTGATTACCGCGTTCAGCGACGACGGCTTCGTGGATGCGCCGAGCAACAAGACGGAAGGCATCACCTTCCTAGACACAGGCGACCCAACAACCAGCTTCCTCTGGATAATCGCCAACGAGGCCTTCGAGCGCAGACTGTACAAGCTAAACGCGACGACAGGCGCGCTGGTATCCACGTTCAATCTGGGCAACACGGCCCAGATCTTCGACGACGTCGCCGGCATCGCCAATGACGGTACGAACCTGATCGTCTACTTCCAGTCCTTCAGCGACATCGTCCAAATCGACACCAGCGGCGCGCAGGTCCAGAGGTCTTTCGTCTGCTGTTCCAACGTGTTCGGTGCCAAGGCGCTGGCCAGACACGCCGTTCGGAACCAGTTCTTTGCGGCCAAGAACAACAGCCTGTTGACCATCAAGTCCAACCTGCAAGAGGTTTTATCGGAGCAGACCCTTCTTGTCGACTCGGCCCCGTTGATCGGGAACGTAGAAGGCATGGTGTTCGACCAGGACCTGCTGTACGTGGCCCGCGACCAGGGAGGGACCGGCAAGATAAGCATCGGCGCACTCAAGGTCAGCGTCACCACGGATCCCAGAGGCCTGGCATTCTCGCCGGCCGGAAGCTCGCTGCTGGGCAGTCCCATCGGACGCGCCCTGTGGGCCCTGGTGGACGGCACTCCAAATGACCAGATACTCAAGCTTGACGTGGATACCGGAGCGCTCGATACCTCCTTCTCCACCGACGGCTTCGCCGACGCGCCCAGCGCCAACACCCAGGGCATCACGTTCCTGAACGGCTTTCTGTGGATCATCGCCAACGATGGGTTCGATCGCAGAATGTACAAGGTCAGCGCCACGACGGGAGTGCTGAGCCAGACGTTCGACCTGGGGCAAACGGCCCAAGTGTTCGACAACGTGGGCGGCATAACTAACGACGGCGCCAATCTGATCGTCTACATGCTGTCGTTCAACGACCTGATCATCGTCGACACCAGCGGAGGGTTCGTCGAAAGGCGGGGCACGTTCGGCGGTGGTCCGCAGGGCGGCACGGGCGTGGCCTTCCGCTCATCCGAGAATCAACTGCTCGTCTCCAAGGGCTCCCTCGGCAATCCCTCCGACATCTCCCAATGGGACATAGGCGGGAGCTCCTTCGACTTCGTGGACGAGTTCCTGAATGTCCCCGCGAACAATGTTCAGGGCTCGACCTTCATCGACGACGTCCTGTACCTTGCCCACTCGGGGAGCGGGAAGATATCCAGCACGGCCGTCCCATCGGACATCACCAATAATCCGCGCGGCCTGGCCTATGACGCCGGCGCCGACGAGCTGTACATCCTCGTAGACGGCAAGGCGCGAGACCACATAGTGGTCGTCGACCCTGGCACCGGCGTGGTGGCCAGGGACTTCGAGGCGCCGTCTGTCAACGCCGAATCGATCACGTTCCTGAACGGCAACCTGTTCGTCGGCCACCGGGACCAGTTCTTCATCGACAAGCTGGCGAGGCTGGACCCCAACAACGGAGCGGTCCTCGAGCAGTTCCAGTTCAGCCAGTTCGGCCTCATTACAGGCCTCAGCAACAACGGCACGTCGCTGATTGCGATACCCGAGTTCGGATTCGAAGCTCTCGTCCTGGACCCGGCCAGCGGGTCTGAGACGGACCGCGTCTTCTTCTTCGACCCGCTCAACCCGGGGTTCTTCGTCGATAACCTGCAAGCGTTGGCCTTTGACGCAGCGGGTCAGGAGTTCTTCCCCGCGAAGGCGGCAAGAGTGCTGCGGTTCGATGAGATCGGAAGGCTGATCGAGGAATTCAACGTCACCGCGCCCGTCGGTGGCATCCGCGGCGCCGTCTTCGTAGGTGGACGCCTGTTCCTGGCGGAGTCAACCGGTAATACCATCCGCTCGACGGGCATCCCATCCCCTGCCGTCGCGATCACGACAGACCCCCGAGGCATGGCGACGGACGGCACGGACCTGTTCCTCGCCGTCGACGGTAGCCCCAAGGACAAGATAATGAAGCTGGACCAGAACGGTGACCTGGTCGCCGGCTTCGGAGACGCCGGCTCCGTGGACTCGCCCGGCACCGACACTGGAGGCCTGGCGTTCCACGACGGCTTCCTCTATGCCGTCACCAACGACGAGCGCACCATCGCCGATCCGTTCGGTGGGTTCTCCATCCAGTCGTTCCCGGTTATCTCCAAGCTGGACCCCGGGACCGGCGAGGAGCTAGCCCGAAGCGATATTGAGCTCCAGGACCCATTCGGCCCGCCACAGCGCCTCCTGGACCCCATCGGCGCATTGGCGAGCGACGGTAACCTGCTTTACGCGGGCGTCCTGGGCACTCAAGGTATTCAAGGAGCATGGTTCAGTCTCGACCTGGGCAACCTTGGCTTCGGTCACCTGTTCGCGCGGCAGATCGACCAGTTTGCGGGTCGGCTGCAGTTCATACCTGGATTCGACGCCTTCGAGATCACCGGCAATGCCTCGATCCCCGATAACCGGTCGCTGATCGGTACGGGGACCACAGGCACCCCGGGGGTTGACCCGGCCGACACACTCTCCCGGTTCGATCGCGACACCGGGGTCATGTTCGACCAGTTCGTGCTGGCGGGCACCGACATAAGAGGCATGGCCTACATCGGCTCGACGCTGTTCATGGCCAACGAGGACGCCAACAACGTTCTCGGAACGGCCCTCCCGGAGAACCCGGGCGTCGAGTTGACCCTCGCGACCAACAGCCCGTTGGGAGATGACGACTTCGCGGCGAACTTCTCGGTGACCGGTACTATCGACGAGCTCGACCCGGTCTTCGAGGCCGATCCTGCGCTCTTCCGCTTCGGGCGGAGGGGCGTCGTAACGGTTGACATCACGAGTCACGACGAAGGAGACGTGCTGACTAACCCGGTAGCGACAATCAGCGGTACCGTCGACGACGCGTCCGTTACCACGGTCGAGGTCGGCATCCAGCTACCGTTTACCGAGTTCGTCGACGATCCGGTAACCGTTGGAGTGTCAGAAGACATCTGGAGGGACATCGGTTCAGTGACCGGTGAGTCCGCGTTCTGGCATATAGCCTGCTCGGACCAGGCGCCCGGCTTCCCCAGCACCCCCAGGGTTAGCTCGCCGACCTGTTCCTGGCGGTACGCCACCCCTGACGCGCCCAGCTTCAACACCGGGGCTCGCACTCAGGGAAGCCTGACCACGTTTGACCCAATAACGATCAGTCAGGGCTCGCAGATCAGCTTCTTTACCGGGTACGCGACCGAGCTTTCCTCGAACACAGACGTCAAGCTGGTCGAGGTTGCTCAGGTGACCCAAGACCTGCAGGGCAACGACCAGGTCGGCGAGTTCAAGCCGCTGGCGCAGATCGTTGGTCCGGGCGGCGGTAGCGGGCCTGCGCCTTTCAACGCCCTGCCAGGCTTCCGGTTCGTAGAGCTCGAGCCGCTGTTCATCAACCCGAACCTTGGGCAGGTCGGCATCGACCTGAGCAACTTCGCGGGACAGCGAGTGATGGTCCGGTTCGACTTCGATAGCGTCAACCGCTTCGCCAACGGCGGCGAGGGCTGGTACCTGGACGACATCGTCATCTCGGGCTCAGGTACCGAGACGGTCCTGGTGAGCACGACACGTCCGCCGTTAGGCTCGACGCTCGGCGGCGTCTTGTTCTCGACACAGTTCGAACTGGCTGAAGGTGTGAACATCCTGGTCGCCAAGGCCACCCAGCCATATGCCCCCAACAGGAGCGGGCAGACCAGCGCGTCCGTGTTCGTGGACACAACCGATCCTATAGTGAACCTGTTCGGCATCCCATCCGCGGTCAACTCGCCTGTCCAGACGTTGCTCGGCAGCGTCGACGACCTTACGCTGCAACTGGTGGACATCACCCAGAACGGTGAAGGAATCTTCAGCCAGGGCGAGGCTGGCTCGCTGTCGATACCCGTGAGCCTGAGCGAGGGACTGAATACCTTCGTGGCCACGGCCACTGACGGCGGCGGGCTTGTCGGCACGGCAACATTCGAGGTCATCCTCGATACGGCCTCCCCCACTATCGTCGACGAGGGAGCTATCTTCCCCGTGGGCTCGGTTTCGGCAAGGACCCAGGATGACATCATCTTCCAGGTGACTGCCGACGACAGCGGAGTCGGCGTCAGCGGGGTCGCCAGAGTAGAGCTTGTGATCGACGGACAGGTCACCGATGAGCTGATCCCGGCCGCGGACATCCCGGAGGTGGTCAGGGAGCAGTTCGGGATAACCGGTAACTTCGTACGATTCGAGAGCGTGCCGTCCGGGATTCCACCGGGAGAGTTCTCGATCGCCATTAGGGCAACGGACAACGCCGGGAATACGACCCTGACCGATGTGTCCGGCGACGTTACGGCCTCCCTGGAAGCGATGAACATATTCCTGTTCGACGGGGCCAACCTGGTGGGCGTCAACCTCCAGGCGCTCGGGGCGTCTCCCGACTTCGACGTCAACGACGTGGTGGCCCAGTCTCTGGACACCTCGGTACTTGATTCCAACTTCGTAAACGACGTTATCGGGGTCAATCTCGGCAGTAGCACGAGCTCGGACGTCTCCCTGGGCGACTCCACGGTAGACGTGGCCGACGCCACCGGCTTCGCGGTCGGTGACAGGATCGCGATTGGCAGTGGCGACACCACGCTCATCGGCAACACGTTCCCCAACCAAACGACGATCACGGTGGCCGACGGCAGCGCATTCGCGGTAGATCAGGGAATCGTAGTCAGCGGAGATAAGGGGCCCTTCGGCCTTGGGTTCACTAGCACTGCGGAGTCCGCGACCATCCAGAGCATCAGTGGAAACGACCTGACGCTCAGCGCCGGGCTGACCCTGAACCACTTTAACGGCGCGCGCGTGACCGGCATACAGCACGCCAGGGTCGCATCCGTGGCCGGTACGACGCTGACTATCGACGGGTTCCTCTCCGTCGAATGGTCGGCCCTCATTCTCCCGGTGGTCGAAGAGCCAAAGCTGGCCGACATTATCAACTCCATCTTCTACTTCACTGGCGGTCTGGGCGTCGGCGCGAGTTCGACGCAGGGCATATTCGAACAGTTTGTCCCGGGCCCGGCGGCTGACAACCTGACGGCCCTCAAACAAGGCCGTGCGTACTGGTTCCTCACCAGGTCGGAAGCCTTCGCCAGGGCGACGCCGCTCCCGGGCTTCCGTCAGGGACCCATCATTCCGGTAACAATGCAACTTGACGGCGTGCTATTCGACCCCAGTGGCCAGCCACCGTCGCTGCCCAGGACCGTCGACGTGGTGCTCGGTTGGAACCAGATAGCACTTATTGGAGAAAGAGACGTGATTGTCGAGCGGGGCGCGAGAGGGCTCCGCGCAGACTCGCCGGACACACGGCAGTTTACTTCGCTCGTCGAGTTCCAGAAGTTCATTGAGTTCGACCCGGACTCGAGCGAGGTTGAGATCGTGGGCGGTGTGTTTAACCCGTTATATACGGATAAAGCAGACGACTTCATGAAAGTCGGCCGCGGATTCTACATATTCGTGACCGACCCGGCCGGCGGCAAGCATACGCCTTAGGTCTTGAAATCGAGCGCGAGGAGGGCTGCTGCCAGGACAGATGTCACGGGACCGTCAGCGTGGATGTCTCGCGTTGACGCGACCTGCGGTGCAGTCCATATGAGGATGCCCTCCTTCGGCGGTCCCCGGGGAATCCAGCTAGCGAAGGAGGGCCTTTCTCTGTACCACCGTGGTGCCGACGACAGTCTGAACGGCGTGGCTAAGGTCCGTGAGAATTGACTAGGCGCGCATCTCTTTCGATAGGTTTCCTTGGCCTGCTGCTCGGGCTGATAGCCTTTATTCTGGTTGATAGCTCGCCGCCAACTGCGGAGGCGGTACCTCTGCCGCCCGCAGTGTTCTACGGGACCGTCTCCGTCGGGGGAGAGCCCGCCGGGGATGGCGTGGAGATCAAGGCCAAGATCGGTGGCGTCAACTACGCCTTCGCCCCGAACCAGCCTGCCAACGTGCCGCGAACCGTAGACGGCACATATGGGCAGTTCAGCGTCTTTCAGGTTCTCGCCGATGACCCCGACACCTCGGCTAAAGAGGGCGGTAAGTCAGGCGATACTCTAGTCTTCTCCCTGGGCGGCTCCACCGAAGTGGCCGCGACCGCCACATTCACCGGGGGCTCGGTCACCGAGCTCAATCTCTCCATCGTCGGCACTGGGCTCCAGACCATCGCTGTTACGCCCCTCGACCCGTCTACACCCGTCGGGCGTACCCAGCAGTTCACCGCCATCGGTACCTTCCAAAACGGTAGCATCCAAAACCTGACGAACA
>JAQBTI010000094.1 GCA_027624995.1 Chloroflexota bacterium | reverse complement strand
CTCCGTCGAATACATGTCCAGGCGGTAGGTCCCGATCGTGATGGACTGGTGGTGGGCGTGGTCAATAGGGGCCTCAGCGGTGACGGGCATTCCTGCCGGAGTGAAGACCGGATAGACGTATGCCCGGGAAACACCCTGACTCAGTGCAAGGATGATCTTGTCCCGCCAGATTACCTTTAGCCGCCTAGTGTGAGATGTGGTTTCGTAAGGGGAGGCATCGGGGTCCGAAATGACAGTGAAGTACTCCACGCTATCTCCTTATCCATGCCGGGTGTCGAATCAACTCCCCCAATGCTTGCTCTTCAATTCTTCCCCACGTCGACTGACGGTGAGGCCCATGTCGGGACATAGTCGTCGGCCTTTCTCAGTCGAGCTTCTAATTCCTTGAAGTTAGGTTCCAGTTGTCCTACCAGGCTCCAAAACTCAGTGGAGTGGTTGATGTGAGTAATGTGGCACAGCTCATGTATAAAGACCTGGTCCACAAGAGGTGTGGGAAGGAAGAGCAGACTACGGTTCAGACTTATGGTCCTGCGCTCTGAACAGCTTGCCCACCTCGTCTTCTGTGCTCTTACCGTCGCCCTGCTGAATGGAATAGACTGCCGCTCGCTGACTCCCTCCAGCCAAGGGATGAGGTGAGCGATAGCCTTGCGGTGTAGCCACCGTCTGAGGCCCATTGCGACCTCATAGGGATTCTCAATCGCGCCGCGCGCCGAAAGAACGCCGCCTTCGGTCTCTCTTGCCACTACGGCGGCCCGAGCAGTAGCGGTGTACTGAATCTCCCAGTCCTCGTCCAACGCGTCCAATCTTAGGGATTCGGGTCTAAGAAGGCGCACGGTCTTCTCGAGGTTCCCGACCGACCGCTCAATCCAGGCTCTTTTCCGTTCCACTATCTCGGGCACAAGCTTTGAGTCAAATCCCCACGGGAGTACGATCTCCAGGCCATTTCGTAACGACACACGCAGGCCGACCCGCCTGGCTCTCCGACTGTAACGGACGGTGTACTTCATCCGGTGGGTCGCCTGGTTCTTTGACAACGAGGGCTCCGCGAAGTCAGTGACACGATGTGGGTTGGACCAACTAAGGACGGAGAGACGATTCCAGTCCACTGACCGATCTGGTTGCTAATCAAGTATGACTACGCAGAATCCGAGGGCGGAACCGCACGAATCCGGAGTGTCCGTGGAGTGGGGACAACGGTCGTCGCTGAAATACCGGTCCTCTCGTGATTTGCATTACTAAGGCGCGGGCGCAGGGCTTTTACGGCACAGCCTGACCGGCCATAACGCCGGTGCATCTCTCGCTGTCAACCGCCACCTGGCCGTTGACCAGCACAAAGGGGATGCCGATGGGGAATTGTTTCGGGTCATCGTATGTGGCCGTGTCGATGACGTGCTCAGGGTCGAAGACTACCAGGTCGGCTTTGTATCCCTTCTGAATCCGCCCTCTTTTGAGCAGGCCGAAGCGCCTGGCGGGTCTGTCGGTCATGCGCTGGACCATCTGCTCGAGGCCGAGCACGCCGAACTCACGGCGCAGGCGGCCCAGGAACCTGGGGAAGGCACCATAGGAGCGCGGGTGCGGCATTCCGCCGGCTGGAGTGATGTCGCTGCACACCATGTAGTCGGGGCGCGCCAGAAGGTCCAGGCAGTCGCGGCTAACCTGCCGCCACAGGCCCGGACTTTCAGGAGGGGATGCGACGTAACCCACTTGCAGGTCTTCATCGAGCAACAGACCGCAAAGGGTCTCGCCCATTGAGCTGCCCCACCTACGGGATACCTCGGGCAGGCTCATCCCCTCAAGGTGCCGGTTCTTTGGCAGATAGGAAAAGACCACTTCGTCCAGTGGCGCGTAGTGTTCGTTTTCCAGATAATGGGCTATCTTTCCACGCTCCGCCGGGTCCTTCAGCCGCTGGATTATGGCGTCTGGACCACCCTCCTGGGCATAACTGGGCAAGTAGCTAATCGGTATGCTGCTGCCAGCGGGGTAGGGATAGATGTCCAGGGTGCAATCGACACCTTCCGCCTTGGCCTGATCGATCTCCTCCATCAATTCCGCTATCCTGCCGGCGTTCTGGGCTGATGTGCGGAAATGGGCGAAATGAATGCTCACTCCGGTCTTGCGCGCGATCTCCAGCGCCTCTGGGACCCCTCCCCCACCGAAGGCCCGCCCCGGGTTGGCCTTGCGCGGCTCACACATATATACTCCGCCGACCTCACACACGACCTTGCTCAGTTCGATAAGCTCATCAGTAGTGCTCCACGGACCCGGGTAGTAGCTTGAGCCAGTGGAGAAACCAACGGCACCCTGCTCAGCTCCTTCCCGGACCAGCCGTCGAGCCTCTTCCAGCGTCTCACCGACCAAGGGTGTGTCGTGGAATCCTGCTACCTGAAGACGGACTGTCCCGCTCGGCACCAAGTACGCGGTGTTAATGGCCACCTTCCGGTGGTAGTTTGCGCGGAAGGCAGAGACGCTACTCATATCCAGGTCGAGAGGCGGCTCGCCCAGCAACCCCGCCAGCCATCGCCTGTAGATGCGGTAATTGTCGGAGGAAAGAGGTGCGTACGACATGCCGTCGATGCCAAGTAGCTCGGTGGTAATACCCTGACGCAGGCCGTTGGCATGCTGAGGGTCTACCAGGAGCGCTCCTTCGGAGTGGGTATGTGTGTCGATGAAGCCGGGAGATACGACCATGCCCGCTGCGCCGATGACTCGCCGGGCGTCTGCGCGGGCAAGGTCGCCAATGGCATGTACCTCTTCTCCGATGACACCCACATCGGCGGGATAGCCCGCTGCCCCGGTGCCGTCAACTACGGTGCCGCCTATAATGACAACGTCGAACATAAATCCTCCATTACGATGCGGATCTACTCTTCAGGTCTGTACCTACGCCGGGTTACCGACCTAGTTCGTCGCACAGATATGCACGAATCACCTCTCCGCCCTTCATGCTTCAACGAACCTTGTCGAGTACTCCGACCAACGCCTTGGCTACCCGTCCGTAGGCCTGCGCCGCAGCCGCATCGACTTCGTCAGTTGACAGTCCGCCGTGCGCCGCACGATTGCGCAGTTGCCGCATCTTGTGGAGCAGACGGGCCTGCTCGTCGCTCAGACTGCTCTTCGATTCGAGAAAGCGCAGCCTATCGACCGTCGAATCGAGATCGGCGTCATCTGAATTCCCCCCGACTCGCGCGACAGCGCGTTCGATCCGTAGCTCAAGCGGTCCCCACGCGAGCGGCAACGCAGCGCCAGGAGAGACTTTTGCGACACGCCCGACCTCTCGGTCGGCACCTCGGGCAGGTCTCACGTCGGCCTGTCGTGCCAATTCCAACAGGTCCTCGGCCAATAGGCGAGTAGACTGAACACCCTTCGGTGGGGAGCGACGACTCGACTTGCGATTCGGGCTGCTTCGCTTCTTGTTGGAACTCGATCTCTTGAGCTTTCGTCGCAATACACGTCTGGCCAGTGCCAATGTGATTATGACCGCAACTCCCCCGACGACGATCGGAACAGTCTGGCTGCCGAGTTGGTCCACTTACTATCGTCTCATTTCACAGACCGTGCGTAGCTAGCAGCAAGATCGTATTATCGACGACCAACAGCTCAAATAGGCGACCACCATATGCGGGAGCATCTACTGACATTTCCGATTTACCAGAGCGTTAACAGCAGATCCAAACGGTGTAGAGTCGTGTCTTCGCAACTGCTGGCGGCGGCCCGTTACTGCAGCCAGCCCGGATAGCTATCACGCAGGGCCTTGACACAGGCCTCGAAGGTCTCCAAGTCGATGCCTTCGTAAGGGGAGAGCAGCCGTAGCGGCATGTCGGCCCCGCTTGCGCGGACGACCATCTTGTCGAAAGCGCCATCGATGCGCTCCAGGCCTCGGGCAGGTCCCATGAAGGCCTCGGTCACCCTGGTGATTTCGGCCGACAGGCGGAACAGCTTCTCGAATCGGCCTTCTACGCCGTGGTCGAACAACTCTCGGATCTTCCTGGGGAATAGAGGTCCCCAGGAAGCCAACAGCGAGCACTCGCCGTGGAGGCAGCCGAACGGGAAGTTGCGCTCCCCAAGGAAGTGCTGTAACTCAGTCTGGGTCACCAGCTTGTAGGCCTCTTCGGGGCTGGCGCCGGTGAACTTGGTGCCGACGAGGTTGGGCACCTCTGCCTCCAGGCGCCGGTAGTCCTCAGTGTACAGCATGCGTTTTGGCCGCTCCAGGTTGTAGTGCAGGAAGCTGGCGTCTGGAAAGCTCCCGCACACGTCCTTGAAGTAGGTCATGTACTCATTGTCGGTCAGGGCGCCCCAAGGGAGCAGGGGTATCTGGAAAACTCGGAATCCGATGTCGTAGGCTGCGCCTACTCTCTCCACGACCTGCCCGGTGGACATGCCGATGGCGCCGACCATGGGATGGACATCGGGCCTGTCGGTCTCTTCGCCGAATATCTCGGCGATCTCCTTGAACTGGCCGAGGGTCACCGCATATCCCTCGCCGGCGGTCCCGAATATGTACAAGTGGTTGTAGTTCACCAGTGTCTTGCGGATTTCCTGACGGAAGGCGTCTTCCATCAGCTTCTCGTCCTCGTCCCAGGGCACCTCACAGCTTACGAGGATTGCTCTGGGGTATCGCTTTGCCATGCTGACGTTCTCCTTGCTGAAAAACCTCTCGACAGTCTGACAGGGTGCCGGTCGTCAAGTATCATGAGCCTGTTTGCCGCCACAGGCAAGTATCCGCTACCGGATTTCTGCTAGAAGCTGACTCGTCCGACCGGACGATGTCCCTTGATCGTTAGCAGTCAGCGCTGGCGGCCCTGGACTCGGGTTGGTCCTGATCCGTACCAGAAGCTCCGAAAGGAAATCCTGCTGGAGCAGCGGACGGAACCTACTTGAGAATCGTGGCGGAGGACCGGGTTCTAGCAGCTATCAGAACGCAGGGATACAATGGCGCTGTCAGAACATTCGTGTACTTTGCGTCCACGCCCACGTGCGGCCAGAAGCGACTTCGCTACTGGCGATGGTGAAATGTGTGCCTGCCAGTACAGTGCGCAACTACTTTGTGACAAAACCGCTGACTACCGCGGCAGCGGGCTTGGGCCGCTGAGGTGAATCATGACGAGTCCGAGAGCGCTAACACTGGAAGATGTGGTCGGTTTCAAGCGCGTGACCGACGCGCAGATCTCCCCTGACGGAGACGTAGTTGCCTTCGTGATGGGCGATCAGTTCACCGCTGACACCAAGCTTCCCAGGCCGAACGTCTGGATCGTGTCATGCGCGGGCGGCGAGCCAACTCAGCTCACGAACGGCCCCCGATCGGATACGACGCCGCGCTGGTCTCCCGATGGCCGGACGTTGGCCTTTCTGTCTGACCGAGAGCAAGACGGCCAGCGGCAAATCTGCCTGCTGCCAATCAACGGCGGCGAAGCGATGCAGATCACTCGCATTGAGGGCAATGTTCCCACGCCGCGAGGACTGTCTCCCACCGCTTGGTCCCCGGACGGCAAGACGATTGCCTTCCTCATGACCGACCCAGAGACCGAGGAGGAGAAACGCCGCAAGCGAGAGAAGGACGATGCGATCGAGTTTGAAAGGTATCCGAAATACACTCGGCTATACCTGGTAGACGTTGAGACGAAAGAAGTGTCTTGCGTGTCGCCGGACGGGCTGCAGGTCTGGGAGTTCTGCTGGGCTCCGTCGGGTCGGGAGGTGGCGGTGGTCGCCTCGGACCTCCCTTTCGAGCAGTCGTGGTACTCCTGCCGCCTGGCCAAGTTCTCGGTCGCCGGTGGCACCACACTCACGCTCCACCATGGGAAGCGGCAGGTTTCCAGTCCTGCCTGGTCGCCGGACGGCACGCTGATAGCGTTCCTTAGTTCCTCCTGGAGCGACAGAGGCCTAGTCGCTGGCGGGATATTCGTCATGCCAGCGGACGGAGGAGAGGTCCGTGAGCTAGGCGCAGGCGACGCTTCCAGCACGAGTTGGCTGCAATGGTCTGACGATAGCCAGCGCCTGCTGGCGGTCGCCCACGAGCGAGGCGGCACTGGCACGGCCGAGATAGAGGTCGCGTCCGGAGCCTGCAAGTCATTGTGGCACGGTGAGGCAACCTTCGCCGAACCGAACTGGCTGCAGTTCAGCCGGGACAACGCGGGGAGCATCGCCGTTGTCCGCGAAGACACCGAGACGCCAAGGGACATTTGGCTGGCTGGTCGCAGCCCAGCAGGTATAGAGTGGAAGCGGCTTACGCGGCTCCATCCGCAGGCGGACGATCTCCGTCTAGCACCGATGGAAACCATCCATTGGAAGGGCACCGACGGCTGGGACATGCAGGGGTTGCTGATTCGAGCCACCGGCGGACCGTCACAGGGGAGGCGTCCAATGGTCACGGTTGTCCACGGCGGGCCCACCAGTGCTCAGACATATGGATACTACGCCAGCCACGGGTGGTTTCAGCTGTTGGCCGATCAGGGTGTGACCGTGTTCCTTCCCAATCCTCGGGGCAGCACCGGATGGGGTCTTGAGTTTGCCGGGAGCAATATCGGAGACATGGGGGCAAGGACTGGGAGGACATTCAGAGAGGTATAGACTACTGCGTCGACCTGGGAATCGCCGACCCGGACAGGTTGGGTGTCGCTGGTTGGAGCTACGGCGGATTCATGACTGCCTGGGCGGTGACCCAGACCGACAGGTTCAAAGCCGCCGTCATGGGGGCTGGCATCTCGGACTGGCTCAGCTTCCATGGCAAGTCCTATCTTTCCACCTGGGATGTCAAATACCACGGAGACGGCGACCCGTACGACCCGGACGGCGTTTACCGCGAGAGGTCACATGTAGGCCGAGAGCATGGCAAAGCCGCACGGGTTGAAGGCTGCGGCCACGCCCGCCGCGAAGGCGAAGCCCAGCGGCCCGATGATGCCAAGTCCACCGAAGTAGCCGCTGGAGTCGCCCGATAGGGATTCAACGAAGGAGTTGACCGAGTCTCCGCCGCTGCTGTCATTCACGATCAGGGCTCCAACGATCGCGACAGTGAGAGCGACCGAGGCCACCAGCATCGGAAACAACATCCCGCCTATTACCCTGAGGCCGTTAGCCTTAGTCCATGCCCTCACATCCAGCTCTCGCATGGCGGAAGGCAGGTTTGCCGATCGGATCATTCGCTCGTCCTCCATTGCCCTCTCATCACCTATTCCTCGTTTCAAGCCCTTGGGACAAGCATCCGGCCCAAGCGCATGCGACCATACAGCTTGAATGGTTTGATGCGACCATCAGTCCTTGCGGGTTGTGCTAATCCTTTCCGGACCTACTCGCTCTCCCAAAGGACCGCAAGGGCGGCACAGTCGCCGACGATTATGCGCTCGTCGTGCCCGTGAAGTATCACGAGCACTGGTCCAGCAACACGATCATTGCAATTGAGATTATCCGGAGCGCATGGACGCCCCACTTCCAGCCCATCAAAACGGGCGCCAAGAGTAGAGGGCCTAGGTCGGAAGACGCCAGCGGTTTCCTAACGGCAGATGCCGATCAGCGTCCGGTCCGAGCCAACTGATATGATGTACTGCGGGGTGGGGTGATCGGAAGCCCCAGGCCGGTCGTTGGCGCGAGGCTGCACAAACCTCAAGGTTAACTTTAACTGCTGCCCAAAGGGAGACTCCTATGGAAACTGAACGAATCCGCGAGTGGCTTACGGGGCCTATGGTGGCCGTGGCGACGCCGTTCAAGGAGGACTACTCGCTCGATCTGGACGCCCTTCAAGAGAATGTTCGCTACATGATCGACCACGGCATTCGCACGGGCCAGGGCTCCCTGCTCGTCGCCGCAGCCGCTGGAGAGCATCCGACATTGAACACCGACGAACGCAGGGCCGCCATGGAGGCCGCCGTCGAGGCGGCTCAAGGAGAGGCCCCTGTGCTGGCCAGCATCCAGCATACTGACATTCGTATCATTCTGGACCTGGCACGCCACGCCTCTAAGGTCGGACTACAGGGAGTTCAACTGGGCCCACCCTACTACTACTCGCAAACCGAGGAGGACGCGCTCCGCCTGTTCCAGATGGTCGCTAAGGAGTCCGATGTCTCCATCATGATCTACTACACCCAGCGCGACAGACTGAACATGAGCCCGGACCACTTGAGACGGCTCGCGGACATCCCGACCGCGCGCGTCCTGAAGTGGTCCGCTTCTACAGACGAGGAGTACCGGCAGGGCATAGCCGCCCTACGTGACGATCTGGTTATCATCGACAACTCGGGACGGTACGCGTTGGGCCACAGTCTTGGCGCCAGGGGCTTCGTCACACATGTCGGCGCCTTCTGGCCCGAGTACACCCTTCGTATCTGGG
>JAQBTI010000093.1 GCA_027624995.1 Chloroflexota bacterium | reverse complement strand
CTCCGAAGAGTCGGAGTCCGAACAAGATCAATGTAGTATGTCGGACAGGGCTGGCCTAGGCCTTTCCCAGAGGGAGACGGGATTTGCGACTGGCGGAATCTATGAAGCTCGTTGCGCTAGCTGGAAGAGCGTTTTCGATGCGAATCTATACGGTCTCGGGCAAGAGCATGCTGCCGTCGATGGCGGACGGAGACCTCTTGCTCGTCCTGCGTCCGCAATCGCGAGTGTCTCGGGGTGACCTGGTGATCGTGCTCGGGACTGGGGATTCAGGGGGCCGGTACGTCAAGCGAGTAGTGGGGCTTCCTGGCGAGCAGGTGCGGCTTTCGGAAGGCGTGGTTCTTGTCGACGACCGAGAGCTGCCGGAGCCGTATCTCGGAGGGCTTCCCGCGTCGCCGGGGCTGGCCGAGGGTGCTTGGCGGCTGGGGAATGGTGAGTTCTTCGTGATGGGCGATAACCGGGGCCATAGCACGGATAGCCGCGAGTTCGGCCCGATCACGTCGGGACGGATCATTGGGAGGGCCTGGTTTCGGTTCTGGCCTCCGGGCCGGTGGGGGCGGATCCAGCAGGCTATCTCAGAAGTCAGGGCCGGGTTTAAGAGTCAGCGATAAGCGATGCCCATTCGAAGCTGAGTGCCCCTTCCGAACTCTGGTCCGTCGGCAAGCCGAAAACGCCCTCACCCTCACCCTCCCCTCTCCCAGAGGGAGAGGGGTTTGTTGGGAACCCCCCTACTGAGGGCCGTCCACGAGCCACCGCGCGATCTCTTTGGCGTGGTAGCTGATGATCACGTCGGCGCCTGCCCTTTTGATAGAGGTAAGGATCTCGGTTGTGACGCGCCTACCGTCGATCCACTCGTTCTCGGCGGCGGCTTTTACCATGGCGTACTCGCCGCTTACGTTGTAGGCGGCCATGGGATGGCCGAACGCTTTCTTGGCGGTGGAGATTACGTCCAGGTAGGCCAGGGCGGGCTTCACCATCACGATGTCGGCGCCCTCGTCTATGTCCGCGGCGATCTCGCGCATGGCCTCGTCGGAGTTGGCGGGGTCCATCTGGTAGCCGGAGCGGTCCCCGAACCGGGGCTCGGAACCCGCCGCCACACGGAACGGGCCGTAGAAGCCTGAGGCGTATTTGGCGGAATAGGACATGATGGGCGTATCGACGAAGCCCTTGTCATCCAGGGCCTCCCGTATCGCCCCGACCTGACCGTCCATCATGGCCGATGGGGCGACCATATCGGCACCCGCGTCCACCTGGCACTGCGCCATCCGGGCCAGAAGCTCCAAGGTCGCGTCGTTATCTACGTGCCCATCCGACAGCACACCGCAGTGCCCGTGATCGGTGTACTCGCACAGGCACACATCTGTAACGACCATGAGCTCCGGGGCGGTCTGTTTGATTACCCGAATGGCCTCCTGGACGATTCCGCCCGCCTCGTAGGCCTCGGCGCCTTCGGGGTCCTTCGTGGCGGGGATCCCGAACAAGAGGACGGCGGGTATGCCAAGCGCGGCCACCTCACCGACTTCCTCGATCAGGTGGTCCAGCGAAAGCTGGTAGATTCCCGGCATGGGCTCCACTGGCGTTCTCACATCGCGCCCGTGGGTCACAAACATCGGGTAGATGAAGTCGCTGACAGATAGGCTGGTCTCTCGCGCCATGCGACGTAGCGCTGGCAGCCGTCTGAGCCTGCGCAGGCGGGTCTTAGGAAAGCTACTCATGAGAACCGAAGTGCTCCTCCAGGGCCTTTACCAGCCCCGGGACAGTGTGTTCCTTTGCCACGATATCAACTTCCAGCCCGAGTGCGCCAGCCGTCTCGGCCGTGACCGGGCCGATGCAGGCGATGGTTACCCCTGCCAGGGCAGCCAGATTGCCGTCCAACAGGCCGACCAGATTGGTGACGGTGGACGAGCTGGTGAAGGTCGCGACGTCGACGCCTTCCTCCAGGGTTTTTTTGACCAGTGCCCGCGAAGCGTCGGGAGTTGCCGTCGCGTAAGCGACGACCCGGTATACCCGCGCTCCGAGCTTTTCGAGGCCGCTGGACAGCGTGTCCGGCGCGATGTCGGCCCGAGGCAGCAGTACTCTGGCACCGTCCAGCCCGCGTTCCTCGAGGCCGTCGACCATCCCCTTCGTAAAGTACTCGGACGGTACGAGGTCAGCAGTAATGCCGTGTTCTGCCAGACCCTTCGCAGTTGCCAAGCCGATCGCTGCTACTTTCGCGGTGCCGAAGGCACGGGTATCGCGGCCCAGGATTGCCAGCCGCTCAAATACGGCGGTCACCGCGTTGACGCTGGCAAAGACTACCCAGTCGTACTCATCCAAAGACTCGAGGGCAGCATCGAGACCCGCAGTGTCCTCAAGTTGCCTGAACTCGATGGTGGGCAGCTCGATCGGCCTGGCGCCGAGACCTGTCAGCAGGCTGGAGAGCTGTCCTGCCTGCACTCGGGTCCGGGTGACTAACACGCGCTTGCCGAAGAGGGACCGCGTGTCGAACCATCCGAGTCGGTCTCGAAGCGTCACCACTTCACCGACCACGAACACGACCGGGGGGCCGAATCCCGCATTTTCCGCCCTGCCGACGATGTCCGCCAGTGTGCCCACGATCGTCTGTTGGTCTGGCTCGGTTCCCCACCGAACGAGGGCGACCGGCGTGTTCGCCGGCCGACCGTGGGTCACGAGGGTCTCCACGATGCCGGCCAGGTTCTCCCAGCCCATCAGCACGACGAGAGTGCCCTTCTGCTCCGCTAGCGCCTTCCAATCGACTTCCGATTCGGGCTTGCCGGGGGCCTCGTTGCCGGTCACTATAGTCAGCGTGGACGAAAAACCCCTCTGGGTCACTGGGATACCGGCGTAGGCTGGGGCCGCTACAGCGGATGTGACGCCGGGAACGATCTCGAAAGGCACGCCCTCGGCGTGAAGGGCATCTGCCTCCTCGCCACCACGACCGAACACGAAGGGGTCGCCACCCTTCAGGCGGACTACGGACTTGCCTTGCCTCGCGCGGTCCACGAGGAGTGCGTTGATGTCCGTCTGCTTTTGGCCGCTCTTGCCCGGGACCTTGCCCACGTCCAAGAGTTCGGCGTCCGGTCGGGCCTGGTCCAGGAGACGCCCGTCTACCAGCCTGTCGAACAGGACCACATCGGCGGCCTGTAGCCTCCTGAGAGCGCCGACCGTGATTAAGTCGGGGTCGCCCGGGCCCGCGCCGACGATGGAGACGAGGCCGGGTCTCATCGCCTGCCGTCCCACGAAGCAAGCTCGCCGGCCCCCGCGCTGATCAGAGAGTCGGCTACGAGGCGGCCCGCAGCCTCCGGGTCGCCGGAATCGTACGATTCGCGGACTCTTACAACGCGACTACCGTCTGGCTCCGCCGCCATGGCCATGACGTCCAGTCTGCCCTCTACGACCTGACCGTAGGCACCGATTGGCGCCGTGCATCCTCCACCAATGGCCGCAACGAATGCGCGCTCGGCCCTGACAGCGATGCTGGTCAGAGCGTGGTTGACGGACGACAGAAGCTCAATTATCTCCGAGGAGTCCGATCGGGCCTGGACCGCCAGGGCTCCCTGTCCAGCGTCGGGAGTACAGATCTCCGGCGCGAGGTATTCGCTGATGGCGTCCTCTCTTCCGAGTCGCAGCAGTCCGGCTGCCGCAAGTACAACCCCGTCGTAGTCGTTCCCTACGGCCTTTTCGAGTCTCGTACCGACATTGCCTCGAATTGGCAGTAGCTCGATGTCGGGCCTCGCTGCTTTAAGCTGCGAAATCCGGCGCGGGCTTCCGGTGCCTATCCTGGCGCCCGGTGGCAACTCGTCAAGGGGTGAGTTCCAACGGTCCACGAGCACGTCAAGGGCGTTCCGGCGCTGGCCGAATGCCGCGATTACGAGGCCGTCAGCGAGGGATGCCGGCAAGTCCTTGGCACTATGGACCGCCACGTCGATATCGCCTCTCAGCAGCGCCGCCTCGATCTCCTTGACGAAGGTGCCACGGCCCAGGCTGAGGAGCGGGGCGTCCTTGTTGCTATCGCCGCCGGTGGCAATTGGGACCACTTCGAACCGAACATCTGGGTGGTCTAGTCGAAGGACGCGCAGTACCTCCTCGGTCTGAGCCAACGCGAGGGGGCTTGCCCTGGAGCCTACGGTGACACGTCGAGAATCGGTCACAGACCTCTACCTGTGGGTGCGCCGGGCGGTTAACGATGCCGCCGAATTTTCAGTCGGCTGACGCCGCCGCCTTCTCTCCCAGCAGGCCGACCATTAGCGTCTGCCTGGCCTCATCCGTGCGGCCCGACTGGACCATGTTCAGAAGGTCCTCGGTAAGACAGGTCTGCCAGCGGTCCCCGTCGACGGTCTTACCCTGGCGCTTCAATTCGTTCCGGGCGTCCGAGAGTAAGGGGGCGAGATCGGCATACTCCAGCAGTCTGCTGCTTGTTAGCTCCTCTCGGAACTTGCGCGCCAATGCCGGACTCGCGCCGCCCGTCGAGACGGCAATGGACACCTCGCCGCGCCGGGCAACCGACGGGGCAATGAAGGTGCATAGATGGGTGACGTCGACCACATTCAGCAGAACGTTTCTCTGTTCGGCCTCTGCGGCGATGCGCCGGTTAACGCCGTTATCGTCGGTCGCGGCTATGGCTATGAACGAGCCTTCCAGGTCGCCGTCCTGGTACTCCCGTCGATGCCAGGTGACACGCTCGCCGTCCACCAGCTCTTGTACGCCCTTGTTGACCTCGGGGCTGATCACGACAACCTTGGCATCGCAGTCGAGCAGCTTGTGGACCTTCTCCTCACCGATGTTTCCGCCGCCGATGACAACGCACGGTCGGTCCTTAACGTCGATAAATACCGGATAGTAGGCTGGCACTGCGCCTCCCTTCAGGCCTCCACGAAGTAGCGCACCCGGGTCTTCTTGTACTCTCGGGTGCTGTACAGCAGCATGTAGTCGTCGATCTTGGTCGCTTCCGATATCTCGCCGGCGACCTCCACGCACTTCCCCTGGGAGGTGGCATGAATCATCGTGAAGTGGGAGTAGCGCCAGTCGTCGAAGGTCGGCCGCTCATAGCAGTGGGTGACCCACTTGGACTGCGCCATGATGTTGCCGACCTCTACGGAGCGGTCCTGGGGCACGTTCCAGACGGCCATGGCGTTGGCCTTGAAGCCCGCGCGGCGGTGGTGCAGTACGGCGCTGAAACGCCTCATGATACCGCGCTGTTGGAAGTCGGAGGCCAGTTCGAATAGCTCCCGCTGCGAGATGCCGAGAGCCTGGGCCATCGGCGCAAAGGGCTGAGGGACCAGCGGCATGTCCTCCTGCAGCTCTCGGATGGCCCGCACCTCGAACTCGGTGACGGGGACGACGCGCTTGAAGTCCTGACCGCCGTTCTTGTCGTAGCCGTCCGGGCTGTAGTAGTCGTCCGCCGCGCCCTCGTTCTTAACCATGTCGAAGTTGACGCCGATCTTGAAGAAGCGAATGGTCGGCATGAGGCGGTAGGACTCGGCGCCCGCGCGTTTGGACATGCCCTCGATGGTGTCTTCGAGGCTCTCGTACGGCGGAACGGCCAGCGTAAACCACAGGTTGAACGGTCCGTTTCGCGCGTAATTGTGGCTTACTCCCGGATGCTCGTTGATTATCCTGGCGCCCGAGTCAAGCAGGTCCGAAGGCAGGCGCATCGCGACGAGGACTGTCTTGTAGCCGAGCTTCCTCGTGTCGAAGATGGCGCTTATCTGCCTCACGACGTTCTTCTCTTTGGCGTCAGCGATGCGGTCTAGGACTTCCTGCGCCGGAATGCCCATCCCTTCGCCTATTTCGTCGAACGGCTCCTCCACCATCGGGAAGGAGGATTGGATTATGTTAAGGAGCTTGCGGTCTGTTTGGTCCATATCTGCGGGCATTTAGATAGCTCTGCTTCTGTGTGTTTTGCGCTCGTCTCAGTGATCCGTCTCGCGGCCTCTGCGGCGCATGGTCATCGGCTAAATGGCTCAAGCGCCTTCCAGATTAGCATGGTGTCGTAGCTGAGTCAACGCTGGCGGACGCGGGCTCCTGGACGACCGTCCACCAGGCTTCGCGCAGCTTGCACCGCTTGGAACGCAGACGTACGATGGTCACAACGGTGATCGAAGGATGCGGCTGCCCGGCCCCGACTTCCATACAGATATGTTCGAGGAGTGCGGTATGGAGGACGAGAGGCGTCGCCTGCTGGACCGTATTCGCGAGGAGCTGGGAGACCTCAAGGTCATCCAGGCCATGGAGCACGTCGACAGGGCCGACTTCGTTCCTCCGTCGAGTGCGCACCTCGCATACGAGGATATTCCGCTCCCCATTGGAGAGGGCCAGACAATCTCCCAGCCCTTCATCGTCGCGCTGATGATCGGCGCACTGGACCTAAGGGCGAGCGACAGAGTCCTCGAAGTTGGCACAGGGAGCGGGTACCAGGCTGCGGTCCTAGCCCGGCTGGCCCGAGAGGTCGTGACCGTCGAGAGGATACCCTCGCTGGCTGAGTCGGCAGAGAATCGCTTGAAGGCCCTGGGCATTGACAACGTGAGGGTCCACCTTGCGGGCGATGAGCTCGGATGGCCGGAAGATGCCCCGTACGATGCCGTCGTAGTATCGGCCGCCGCCCCTACCCTACCCCGGAAGCTGATAGACCAGTTGGTCATCGGGGGCCGCATGGTAGCGCCCGTGGGCTCGATGGGGTCTCAGGAGCTGATGAGGGTCGTCCGGACCGCTGATGGCTTTTCGGTGCGCACAATGGGTTATTGCCGTTTCGTCCCCCTCATTGGCCCGGACGCATGGCCAGAAGACACTTTGGTTGATGACGGCGACCCGCTCTAAGGTGTTGCGCGCCTTGCCATAGGCGTTCCCGTCCCATATACTCTACTGGCAACTCGACTGGACCGCCCCAAGTCCCGAAGGGACAGCCGCACGCATTGGACTACGAAGTCGTCATAGGGCTGGAGGTCCACTCCCAGCTATCGACACTGAGCAAGATGTTCTGCTCATGTGCCTCTTCTTATCAGGACGCGTCGCCAAATACGCTCGTCTGCCCGGTGTGCATGGGGATGCCTGGTGTGCTGCCGGTCATCAACAGAGAGGCCGTCCGGCTTGTTATAAGCACCGGGCTGGCCTTGAACTGCACGATCGCTCCACTGACCAAGTTCGACCGCAAGAACTATCCCTACCCCGACCTGATGAAGGGCTATCAGATCTCACAGTACGACCAGCCGATAGCGAGCAACGGGCATCTAGAGATAGACGTGAACGGCTCTGAAAAGACTGTCAGGGTGACGCGGGTGCATCTCGAGGAGGATGTGGCGAAGCTACTGCACCGGACCGAGGACTTCGGCGAGGGGTACAGCCTCCTCGACATCAACAGGGCGGGCGTGCCCCTGATGGAGGTCGTCAGCGAGCCGGACATGCGGAGCCCTGACGAGGCGAGGAGCTACTTGACCCAAGTTCACTCGATACTTCGGTATCTGGGTGTCAGCACTGCCAACATGGAGGAGGGGAGCTTCCGGTGCGATGCCAACATCAGCGTCAGACCGGAGGGTTCGACCGAGCTAGGCGCGAAGGTCGAAGTGAAGAACATGAACAGCTTCCGGTCCGTGTACCGTGCTCTGGAGTTCGAGACGGAACGCCAGATTCGAGCGTCGCGGGAGGGTGAGAGGATCGTACAGGAGACCCGGGGCTGGGTCGACGACAAAGGTATCACCGTCTCGCAACGGAGCAAGGAGTACGCTTCGGACTACCGCTACTTCCCCGAGCCGGACCTCCCTCCAATACTGATAGAGCCTTCTTGGGTCCGGGAGCTCGAGCAGGAACTGCCCGAATTGCCCCGGGCTCGCATGGCGCGTTTGGTAGAGCAGTATGGGCTATCGGACTACGACTCAGCGCTACTGACCACTTCACGGGAGACGGCTGATTACTTCGAGCTTGTGGTGGCGGCGGACGGGGGTGGGAAGGCTGTCGAAGGACTGGCAAAATCGGCCGGCAACTGGATCCTGGGAGAGATGACCCGTCTAATGAACCTGACCGGAAAGGGCATCGGTGACGTAGTCGTCGAGCCCAGGCACCTAGTCGAGCTCATAAAAATGGTAGACGACGGCCGGCTCAATTCCAACATGGCAAAGACGGCGTTTGAGCAGATGTTCGAGAGTGGTCGGAGTCCCGGTGACATCGCGGAAACGGCCGGCATGACTCAGATCAGCGATGTCGATTCTATCGACCTAGTTGTGAGTAAGGCCATTGACAACAACCCCCAACCCGTGGCCGACTATATAGAGGGCAAGGAGACTGCGCTCCGGTTTCTCATGGGCCAGGTCATGAAGGCCACGCAAGGGAAGGCGAACCCCCAAATGGTCACGTCGCTGCTCAAAG
>JAQBTI010000092.1 GCA_027624995.1 Chloroflexota bacterium | reverse complement strand
AAGGTCATCGCTCGTTCACTGCGCGACGCAGGCATGGAGGTTGTCTACACCGGCATCCGCCAGACGCCGGAGATGATTGTCGAGGCGGCGCTGCAGGAGGACGTGGACGTCATCGGACTCAGCATCCTCTCGGGCGCGCACATGGAGCTTTTCCCGCTGATATTCGAGGGGCTGAAGCGGAACGACATGGATGACGTGATCGTCGTCGCTGGAGGCATCATCCCGGAGGACGACCGCGCGGCGCTTCAGGTTATGGGCGTAAAGGCGGTCTTTGGACCGGGCACCCCGACTACCGAGATCGCAGACTTCATCCGTCGGGCCGTAGACGAACGGGACTCTTCGTAGGGGCAGACCCGCTGTCCGCCCAGAGGGGACGGCCCCTAGATGGCATAAGACGCGATGAGCTCTTCAGCGGTCTGGACGACAGCCTTCTCAGCCAGCTTCGACTTCTGCTTGTCGAAAGTCAGGCGTTCGGTGTCCCTGTAGAGCAGCCCCATCGGAATCCCGCCCGAGGTGGCTACTTTGAAAGCAGCGTCTAGGTCCTCTGGGTCGTGTTTGTCGGGTATGCTCCACGCGACCGGCTCGATTCCCTTTTTCGCGTTCCCCTTGAGCAGCTCGTAGGTGTCGTTGTACTCCGTGCATGGGGACTGGACGTGAACGATTGAGAAACCCGGGTGCATCATGGCGTCGAATATGAGGCCCGCCATGTCTTTGATCTTGGTCGACATGGCCGAGGCCACATACGAGACGCCCATCGTCAGGTACAACGGCAGCGGATTTACGGGCGCTTCCACCTTGCCGTAGGGCGTGGAGCTAGTAACTACACCCATACCCGTTGTCGGCGAGCTCTGGCCCTTGGTAAGGCCGTAAACACCGTTGTCCATGACGATCGCGGTAACGTCGAGATTGCGCGCCGCTTGCGGGCCGACGTGCTCGAAGCCGATGCCGAGGAAATCTCCATCTCCGGCGGTGACGACCACGTTCAGCTCTGGCCTGCTCATCTTGATCCCCATAGCGACCGGGAGCGTCCTCCCATGTATGCCGTGGAAGCCGTAGGGCTGAGGCCCCTCCAGCAGGTGCACCATATTCCCCGAGCAGCCGATGCCGGCGACGACCACGTTCGTCTCGACGGGCACCTCGGTCTCGATGATGTACTTTTCCATGGCCTGTTCCAGCGCCCGGCGAACGCCGAAGTCACCGCAGCCTGGACACCACTTGAAGTCATACTCGGGGTTTCTGTCGCTCATACCGCAACACCCTCTTTCTTCGCTGCACCGATGCGCCGGCGTGCACGATTGACTAGGTCACGAACCTTGAACGGAAGGCCGGTGTACTGCGTTATCGACTCGGCCTTGACGCCCTGTGACCGTAGGACGCTGGAGAACTGCCCCTGGTAGTTCAGCTCCGGGACCAGCACCAGCTCTTTCTGCCTCAGGCTGTCAAGGAGGGCTGGCGGAAGCGGATGGAGGAACATCGTATACGCCCAGCCTACGTCCCCTCCGTTGCCGGAAAGCTGCAGGTAAGCCTCCCGGGCCGGCCCCTTGGAGCCTCCCCAGGGCATTATCACGACCGGTGCCTGAGGGTTGTCCTCTTCGTAGGTCCCGTCCTCGAGCAACTTCAGCTTACTGAAGCGACGCTCCGTCATCTGGACGTGGCGTGCGGGCAGATGGGTCGTATCTCCGACAGCGTCGTGCTCGCTGCCGTTCGCCACGTAGCCGCCGGGATGGCCAGGGATCGGCATCGGCGATAGCTCGGCGCTTTCGTAGCGCCGGTATCCATTGTCACCAGCGTACGCCTGTCTGCTCTCGACCTTCAGACTGCTCAGGTCCGGCTTAGGAATATTCTTCTGGCGCTCCGACAGGGCGTGTTCGCTTAGCAGGACCACTGGCCCCTGGTACCGTTCGGCCCAATTGAAGGCCGCTACCGCGGCGTAGAAGCACTCCTCGACCGTGCCGGGAGCGATCACCGGCAGCCTTATGTCGCCGTGTGACGGAGTCAAGGCGGTGAGGAGGTCCGACTGCTCGGTCTTCGTCGGCAGGCCCGTAGACGGCCCTCCTCGCTGAATGTTGGCGACTACCAGGGGAATCTCGGCCATCCAGCCCAGGCCGAGACCTTCGCTCATGAGCGAAAACCCGGGGCCCGCGGTAGCCGTCATGGCCTTCTTGCCCGCGTAACCGGCCCCCAGGATGGAGGTTATGGACTCGATCTCCGAGGTGGACTGGTACGCGAACTTGTCGGGACCTACCAGGTTCTTCTCCATCCAAATAAGGATTGTGGTGGCCGGTGAGATCGGGTAGCCGACAAAGAACTCGAGGCCCGCCGCCATCGCGCCCAGGCACACGGCCTCATTGCCGTTCACCAAAATCTGCTCGCCCTCCGGCTTGGTGGGTTCTGCCAGCTCGCCGAGGCTGAAGCCGCTCTTGATGGCTTCGTCCCGGCCGAGAGATAGCGCGTGGTTGTTCGAGGAGACGATCTGCTCGTCGCTGGCCCGACCCCGCGTGTACTTCTCCCTGTTGAACTCCTCCAGGATGGACAGCGGCAGGTTCACCAGGTGCGCCAGAGCGCCCATGACCACGAAGTTGGCGGCCCGGTTGTTGCCCGTGGCCTTGGCCAGCTCATCGAAGGGCATTCCGAAGCTCTTGCCGTCGGACTCGAGCTCGAACTCCTCGGAGTTGTATATGATGACGCCCGCCTCGCCGACCTCGCCGCGGTGCTCTTCGTAGGCCTCTTTGTTGAAGGCCACGAGCGTGTCCAGATCGTCGCCCGAGCTCAAGATGTCCAAGGTCGAGATGCGTAGCTGAAACCAGGTCGGTCCACCACGGATCTGGGACGGGAAGGTGGCAAAGGTCTGAACGTTGTAGCCTACCTCTGCGGCGGCCTGAGACATGGCCGTGACTACCGTCAGCAGCCCTCCTCCGCCCTCGCCAGCAAATCGGACCACATAGTCATTTTTCTTCAACGCATGTCTCCAGGCGTGATGCGGTGACTCAAGGTCGCGCGGCGCAATCCATTGGGGGAATAGGCGCGGCAGCTACGAAGCATCGAATCGCTGCTAGACGCGCTTGCGGCGTTGGCAGCGGAAGTATGCCGGTGAAAGACAGGCCATGATCATCCGTCTCAGTCGTTCTCTGTGCTCAAGGCGAATCGCCGCCGCCTAGTAGGGTGGGCGCACTACAAATTTTATCAGGGCCTAGCTACGGTGTCAATTTGGCGATGGGTCTCGCGGAAGAGCTCTCCCTCACTCCTCGACCACCATGTTGAAGGCTGCGGGGCAGGCCACGATAAAGATCGCGTCGAACGCGCCAAGCAGTGCTAACCACTGCACCAGATCGCCCCCGGTCTCGCCCCTCAGAACGATCCCTGAGGCCTCAACGGCCGCGACCACGACCGGGACCATAACCGGGAAGAAAAGCAGCGGCAGCATCGCTTCCCGAGACCGCGTATTGACGGCCATCGCGGCGAAGACCGTGCCGACGGCCGCGATTCCCAGGGTCGCCAGGATGGCCACCGGGACCAGCCCGACCGACGCTATCGGCAGATTAAATAGTATGGCAAATACCGGAAAGACAACGGCCTCCACCGCGAGCATGAACACCAGGTTGGCGAACATCTTGCCGTAGAAGATGGCCTCGCGGCCGATTGGGGCGACCATGAGGGCGTGAAGATTGCCGCTGTCCTTCTCCAGCGCCAACGACCGGGTCAGCCCAAGCACGCCGGCGAAGGTGATTGAGACCCATAGGACCCCCGGCGCCACCAGCGCGATAACCCCCGGCGTCGGGTCCAACGCGAAGTTGAAGATCACGACGACCAGCAGCGCGAACACCAGCACCGATACGACGATGTCCTTAGTCCTGAACTCGAGAAGCAAGTCCTTCCAGACGATGGTAGCCACGGGGCCCCAGAAATCCCTCATGGCGCCATCCCCGTGTGCCGGATATAGGCGTCCCTGACCGAAGAGGCCTCCGCGGATTCCGTCGATTCCTGGTATGCAACCTTGCCCTGGGCCAGTATGACCAGCCGGTTGCCCATTGCCATCCCGCGCTCGAGGTTGTGGGTTGTCACGACCACGGTGCGAAAGGGCGTCGACCGATCGGCGATGACACCCTCCAGCAACCCCAGGGCCTCCTGGTCCAGTCCGCTTTCGGGCTCGTCCATCAGCAGGATTAAGGGCTCGTGCAACAGTGCCCTTGCGATGCCCACCCGCTTCCGCATCCCGTGCGACAGGGTTCCCACCCTCTGATCGAGCCGGGAGGAGAGTGCCATCTGTCCGGCAGCGGCGTCGATCCTCTCGTCGGCCCCGTCGAGCCGGAACAGGCGTGCGAAGAGTCGGAGGTTCTCGCGGCCCGTCAGGTCGGGGTAGAGGAGCGGGTCATGCGTTACGACGCCAATGTTGCGGCGGACGCTCCGGCCTGACTTCGACAGGTCTAGGCCGGCGACCCGGACCGATCCGGCGTCCGGACGGGTCAGCGTGGCCAGCACCTTGATTAGGGTGGTCTTGCCGGACCCGTTGGGGCCAAGCAGCGTCAGAACCTCACCCCACTGGACCTCCAGGTCGAGGTCGCGCAGGGCGTAGGCGCGGCCGAAGGACTTAGAAAGTCCCTTGACCTCGATAGCTAGCTTACCGCCCTCTTCTCCGCTCATTCCTAAAATCTTTCCTTAGATCGCAGGCCACTGTAGTATAAGGGAACGCTTGAATTGCGTAGCACCGGCGTCGATTGCCCGGAGGTGAGCCAATGGCAACCATAGAAGAGTTGCGACAGCAGTACGAGGGCCTCGAAGACCAGTTCGAGGTCGGTCCCGAGTCTGCGATCGACTCGAGCTGCCTGCTGACCTTCGACTACGAATATCGCGGACAGGACAGTGAAATTGTCGTCGACACTGACGAGTTCACCGCGGTGTGCCCCTGGAACGGCCTCCCGGACTTCGGCACGGTGACCGTGACCTATGTGCCGGACCGCTCCTGTATCGAGTTGAAGTCGCTCAAGTACTACCTGATGTCGTACCGCTCCGTGGGTATCGTGCAGGAGCACGCCGCCAACCGCATTCTCAACGACCTGGTAGAGTCGTGTCGGCCGGTGCGGATGAGAGTGGCCCTGGACTACAAGCCCCGGGGCGGGCTGCACACCACCGTTACCATCGACTACCCGCAGACTTAGGCCTTGAACAGAACTCACCGCTGAGGACACGGAGACCGCGGAGGCATGAACACTCTCATCCTGATTTTCTCTGCGCCTCCTGCGCCCTCGGCGGTCAAGCTAGGGGCTCTCTGAGCCTTGCTTCGCCTCGCTGAGCGGTACTGGTGCGGCAGACCGCACCTGCTGCGGGTGCTGGCGGACATCGAGTCCTCGGGCTCGTGTCGCGAGACTCTATACTTAACCGCTGACCGCTCGAAGACCGATGCCGTGCCGAAGATCGCCCAAGAGGTGGTCAAGCTGGTGGGCGAGTCGGAGACCGGCCTGGTCATATTCGTCGAGGACCGCCGCCTGACCGCGATAGCTCCCCCGTTCCCCTTGCATGAAGACTCGCAAGCCGACGGAGCGGACGCCAAGGGGCTCCGGGACCTGCTCGCTGCGGAGCTTAAGATCGGAGTGGTCCTCGTTAGGCTGGGCCGCTACGCGGTAGGTGTACTTGAAGGCGAGAAGCTGGTGGCCTCCAAGACCGACACCAGGTATGTCAAGAACCGTCACAGGGCAGGCGGGTCGTCCCAGCGCCGTTTCGAGCGGAGCCGCGAGAGGCTCATCCGCGAGTTATTCGACAAGGCGTGCGAGGTGACCCAGGATATCCTCTCGCCGCACTTCGATAGCCTCGACTACGTCCTGCTTGGGGGAGAGAAGATGACCGTAATGCGCTTCTTGGAGCGCTGCGGCTATCTCGAGGGGTTGGAGGGCAAGACTCTGAGCAGAAGACTGCTGATCGACCTTCCCAACCACCGGACGCTCGAAGGCATCGGCCGCGAGGTATGGAAGAGCCGCATAGCCGTCCTCGAATCGGACTCCTAGGCGGCTGACCCCTCCCAGACCTGGAGGCGCTGTTCCAGGTGGCGTCGCCGTTCGGGGCCAGCCGTGCGTAGCATCGCCTCGCCGTAAGGCCCTTCATCCCCACGTTCCTTGCGCGACTTCAAGAGCTCTTTGAGTGAGCCGATCATCTCCCCGTCGAAGTGTTGATCGAAGTTGTACGTGAACATGCGACGACGGTCGCCGCCTCCCCACGAGCTGTGCTTGGTCTTGTGGTTGAACAGCAACATGTCGCCGGGCTCCGACTCGATGGCGTAGGCTGGAACCTCCCCGCCAGATACGCCCCAGTGCTCTTCCGGCCGGCTTTCGGCGGTCACGCGCACGGCCTCGTCCAACGCCTCAGTGTACCCGTCGCCCCGGTGGCAACTTCCTGGTATGACCCGTAGGCAGCCCGTGTCGCGAGTCACCGGGTCCAAATAGAAGGCGATCTTCAACGACCGATACGGAGCGCTCGCGGGATGGTCGGAGTGCCATTTCGTATCGCCTACGTAGTAGTCGCCGTCGCTTCCCGCGTAGTTGTAGTCGTCGCCGAGGATAGACGAGACGACGCCGTCGACCCTGTCGTCATCCAGCAGGCCCGAGAGGTAGTCGCTCAGATCAGCAAAGGGCGCGATCATCGACCGCTCCTTGTGGTCGTGCTGCCTTCCGCTGGCCGACCAGACCCCTTCGAAGGCCTCCGTCACCTGGTCGACGTCGTCCTTAAAGAGCCCCGGAAACTTCAAAAAGCCGAACGTTTCAAAGAACCTTAGCTGTTGGTTGGTTAACTTCACCGTTTCTGTCCTCCGTGGTGAGGTAGGGCGGTTCGCGAACCGCCCTTACCTCCAATTGCGGAACAGGGTATTGTCCATGCCGAGCAAGGCTGGGACCCGGCTGCCATCGGTGTGTAGCTGCCAACTCGATCACCCCGTCGGCGTGTCGAGAGACGATAGCCACCGTTGCTGGCCGTCCTCCATCTCTTCGGGCGTAAGAACGTATTTGTGAGTTGCTACCACCCAACAATGGCCGTATGGGTCTTTCAGCTTGCCCATTCTGTCGCCCCAGAACATGTCCTCGACCGGCTGGAGTACCTCGCATCCAGCTTGCTTCGCTCGATCGAACAGCGAATCGCAGTCAGCGGTGTATATCTGGAGTCCTGCGGTGGAAGATCCCGAGGGGCCGTGCTCCCACAGGCCGGGCCAGGCGTCGGACATCATGAGGTTCGTGTCACCGATCCTGACCATCGAATGTAGTACGCCTTCGCCGCCCGGCGCTATCGCGACGTGGCCGACCTGTTCGGCGCCAAACGCCCGGTCGTAAAACTGGAGGGCGTCCTTGCATTCGCCGTTGAACCAGAGTTGGACCGTGACGGTATTCATTCCTTCAGGGATTGGTTGCGGCGCAGGCTTCATAGGTTCGTACTCCTGTAGCTGCTCTGGATGCCCATCAAAGGTTATCGCCCTCCGCTTCGTGTTCTTCGCTCCCGGTCATGATGACAGATACTTGGGCATAGTGTTACCGGCGGCAAAACGCTGCCACTCCCGACCTGTGTAGACGGTCACGCCGCCTGTTCCGAGGACCGTCCAGCCCTCCGGACCGGCCAGGACCCCGGTGCGGGCGTCTATGCCCAGTACGACGGCGCCCGTAGGCGCGGAGCCGTCCAACTCGCGGGAGACCGAGTCCGGTTCGGCGCTCTCGTGATGCGGCAAGATCACGATTCCGGGGACCAGCCCCAGGGCCTCGTCCCATCCCTTGTACCACATCCACTCGCCCAGGACCATGGCGCCGGCGCTGGATCCGGCTACCACGGCCCCGCGTTCGAGCGATTCAACAAGCGTGTCGAGAAACAGCGAGCCTCTTAGTACTTCAAGCAGGTGAGATGGACTCCCGCCGGTCAGGTATGTCAGGTCAGCAGAGTCGACCTCCGAGACGAGAGCCGCGTCGTTGGCATCCTCACTGTCCAGTACCATCAGCGGCTTGGCCTGCGCGCCGAGGGAGTTGAAGTAGGCAACGCCGTTGGAGGCGGCCTTGTCCGGCCTCTGGGCCGCAGCCGCGGTTGGGACCACCACAACAGATGGCCTGTCCGCTCCGGTGGCGTCGAGGATGGCCCTGTCCATCACCTCGCAGCCTGGCCTGAACTCACCACCGCCCACCAGTGCGATTTTGCGTAGAGAATTCATGATGTGCGTACCACAAGTGTACGTCGCTTTCGAAACGGGCTTTGGCCGTCGGAGTGCTCCTCTACGGACATGTCGGCAGTCACGTAGGTTTCGGAGTCGGGGCTGAAGAAGAAGATCGCGACGAAAAAGTAGGCCGTCGGTACGGTGAGGACGATGATGCCGTCGATAAGGACAACGATGATCCTTCGCCAGAATCCGGCGTAGACGGGTTCTTGGAAATCCGCGGCAGCTTCCACTCCGCGCTCCTGATGCCGGTGGCGCGGAGTGTAGCAACGGCTCAAAG
>JAQBTI010000091.1 GCA_027624995.1 Chloroflexota bacterium | reverse complement strand
TCCGACCGAGGCCGGAGTCAGGCGGAGAGCCTCTTCAGCCGCTTTACTAGTGAAGGGCTGGAACCCACGCACGTCTACTCCAGTCCCCTCAAGCGCACTGCGGAGACCGCCCAGATCGTGTCAAGGGGGTGGCCGCTGGAGATCTCCTACTCGGATGACTTGAAAGAGCACGACATTGGAGTGTTCTCAGGACTGACCTGGGATGAAGCCAGCGCCGCCCACCCCGAGATGGTCCGCGCTTACGAGGAGTCACGGGACTGGGCAGCGGTCGATGGAGCAGAGACGCTCGCCGACCAGCGCGCAAGGGCGGAGAGGGTCGTCCAGGGCCTGGTCGGCGCACACAGACCGGACGACCGCGTCGTAGTATTCACACACGGGGGAATACTGCTGAATTTTCTGTCGGTTGTGATGGGCACCGATCGGCTCTGGAGTACACCCCTGGAGAACACTACGATGTTCGACTTTACGCTTGACGTGGAGAGGTGGAATAGGCGGGATTCGAGCCTTCATAACAGAGACCTCTGGTGGATAAACCGGTTCGGCGATGCTTCCCACGTGGGAACCGACGGGAGGCCTCCGGTGGGGGAGGTCTAGGGCTCTACCAGCCGGACTGTAGCTTGGCGCTATCCCGGAACTCGCTGCTGTAGACCACCAGGTCGTAGGATTCTGAGTCCAGCCGCTCCCGTGCCTCGTCTTCGGTGTCAACAAGGCTGTAGACGACCTTCCTCCTCATCAACCAACGGTCCAGCCGCAACTTGACGTCGGGCGCGTCGTTTATGACCAGGATCCTGTCCGCCTTAGCCATTGGATACTCTCTCTCTTAGATGACGGTGAAGAGCAGGTTGTTCACGACCGCCGCGAAGGCTACCAGCGCGTAAGGGACGAGAACTGCCACATAGGCGGTCCGGGCGAAAACCCGCAGGCCAAGCCTGCTGTAGTACGTGTGGGCCCCCGCGGCGACCAGACACAGAAAGCCCACGGCAACGGCGTTCATTACGTAGAGGGCGTTGAAACCCCCGCGCTGAAGCGCCCACGCCGCCAGCGGACCACTCTCGTAAACGTCGGGCTTGCCGCTCAGCTCCAGGAATGCATAGGTGCTGAGGAGGTCGAGTGCGGCCAACAGGGCGACCATGGGAACCAGCCAAGCATGGTGCCATGGCCAGATTGCCCTCGACACCACCTCCAACCGCCGCTCTATGGCCCGGCTCCGCTCTAGGCTCCTCTCGGTGGCCTCCCGGGGGACCCGGAGAATGAAAGTCATGCGAAGACTCCTGGGAGTTGTTTCTACTTGTAGCTCAGGACCCATCCCGCGACGCGGGGCATCTTCGGCAAGGCCGCCATGAAACTCGCAACGTCGGCGACGACGCAGAAGATAGAGATGCCTTTCGGAGTCGGGTTTACGTAGAGGATGTCCGATTTAACCGCCGACTTGAGAGTTTGATAAACGGTCATCATCTCAGCCGCGTCGGCGTTCCTGTCCACAACCAGCTCGCCGAGGCACTCGAAGTTGGCGCTCCAGTCAAGCGGGAAGTCGCCATCCGGTCCGAAACTTGAAGGCTGAGGGTGGTCGGCGAACTCCTCCTCGAACTCCGCAGTCTGCGCCACGACATCTTCATCGACTTTGGGCACGTCCCTCTGCCTGGCAATCGATAGAATCTCCGCTAGCATGGTTTCCTCCTCCGGAGCGGGTTGAAGACTATGCCAGCGTATGTGCTCTAATGCGTCGCGCCCATCACCCTGCAGGAGGAAAGCAGGGTGGTCGAGGGAATAGCCCATTTAGGTGATTGAGTCGTCGAGACGGGCGTCTCGGGGACTCCAATACTTGTAGAGATACCCGGTGCCTGGCGTGGTTGAAACATTGCACGCGATTCACTGGGCAAGGAAGACGTACGTGGGGAGCGACTCGCGCGGCTCTCGACCGGCAAGACGGCTCAGGAGTCGTGCCTCCGCGGCAACGACTTCCTTTGCAGACTCTGGGAAGGACTTCTTCAGCCCGATCATTTGCTCGGCCATATCGATGGCCTCGGCGATCTCCCAGGACCTACCGTCTTCCAGAGCAACGGAGGAGCCGGTTGTCTGCTCCTTTGAGATCCGCCAGCCGGCCCGCTCGGCCATCGAGCGCGCCTGCTCGGGGACCACGAGCGACGACACGTTCCCCATTCCGCTCTCTGGCCAGTATGCGTGGACGTGCGCCTGGACCAGCGCCGCCATCAGGTGGGGCAGCTGATGGACGTTCTCGGGCCTCGGGTCCCACTCCGAGAACCCCAGTCGCTTGGACCAGGGACGCACCCTGGCAAACAGCTTCTGCAGCTGCTTAGGCGAGTCCATGTACCAGGAGCAGTGAGCGAAGACCACCAAGTCGAAATGGTGGACCGGGAACTCCCAGTGGTGCTTCAGAAGGTCTGTCGAGGTGTGGAAGTCGATCTGCTTTCCGACTGGTGATGAGGCGATGGCCGCGTGCGCTTGGCCCAGCGTAGTCGGCGTCCCATAGTCCGGCGGTGCGGTATCGACGGCTACGACGCTGCCCGTGGGCCCGACCGCGTCGGCGAGCACGACCGTAGTGTCTCCCTGTCCGCACCCGACTTCGAGCACACGGTCTCCGGGGCGGGGCGCCCAGAACTCCACGAGGACCATTCGATGCCGCAGCTGGGCTTCGCTCGTGTGGGCAGCGAGGCCAGCCAGTTCGTGGAGGCGGGCATCGGTCTGACGTTCGGGCGTTGACATTGTGGCGGACAGCCGGCGCAATCGAGCTAGCGGTCGCGCGCCTGGTGGCCGTAACGGCCGACGACATCCCCGTTGCCGTCGACGACGAGGGCGTGAGGAAATTTGACCATGGTAGTACAGGCGTGCCCTGGCGCTACCAGCACCATCTCTCCTACTTCGAGCTTCTCACCGTTCAGCGCTACCACGCCGTGCTCTTCGCTCTGGGCGGTGAGGACCGCGTTCGGGTGCCCAACCACTTTGAACCGGTGTTCAACGGGTTGGTCCGGGGAGACGGACTTGGAGCCGACGTCCAGCGTGACCGTGTCTCTGTCCGGGTCGGCGTCTATCACCTGGCTCAGGACCACGGCGGCAACCTTGAAGGGCAACTCCGACATGGTGGCGTTCCGGGAGTCCCAGTAGACCCAGGTGCCCGGAGAAACCCGAACGCGCTCCTCTTTGAGGTACAGGTGGAACGACCAGGAGCCGCCGACTACGTTGTCCACGACATCGATGCCCTGTTTCGACGCGCGGTCCCAGAGATCGTGCATGTACTCGATGCTCTTGTCCACGAGTGCCGTCCGTTCTTCGACGGGCGGCTTGTACAGCGTGTGGCCATCGAAGACGTGGGCGCCCAGTGCCTTCAGGCCGGTGGCGGCCGCGATGCTCGCATAGAAGTCGCCGGCTTCCTGCCCCGGCTGTACGCCGGTCCGGTGCATGCCCGTGTCCAGGTCCACGTAGACTCCGAGCTCCACGCCCGCTGCCTGGGCGACTTCCGATAGCGCTGTGAGATGTCCGGGGGCACTCGCGATCGCCTTGAACTCAATCTCTGGATAGAGCTTGAGGAGGTTTACCAGCCGCTTGAGCTTGGCCGGATGAACCATGGGATAGGCGATGATGATCTCGCTTACGCCGTGCTCGGCAAGGAGCTCGGCCTCCCGGAGGGTAGCGCACTTGTACGAGTTCATTCCCGCCGCGATCTGGAGCTTGAGGACCTCGGCCGACTTGTGAGTCTTCACATGCGGAACGATCCTCTGGGCCGATCCACAGACGCGGAGGACCTCGCGGATGTTGTGGTGGACCATGTCCTCGTAAACGAGGTAGGCCGGCGTGTCTATCTCCTCGGGCCTGTTCAGGCGGTATTCGCCTATCTGCATATCGTCATCCTTGTGGCGGGGATTGGCGTCATTGCTCTCGGAGGAACGCAAGAATCTCGTCGGTCGTCTCGTCCGGGGCCTCCTCGGGCAGGAAGTGGCCGCAGTCGATGGCGCGGCCTCGGACGTCGTGGGCCCGCTCTCGCCAGGTCGAAAGCATGTCGAGCTTGGCACCGGTCTGCCACCCGGGCCGCCTGGGCATGTTGCCCGCCCAGAGTGCCAGGACAGGACAGTCGAGCTTCCGGCCCCTGTCCTCAGCGTCGTGGACCAGGTCCAGCTCTATGGCCCGGTAGTCCATGCACGAGGCCCGGATCGTCTCGGGGTCGCTAAAACAGCGAAGGTACTCAGCGTACGCCTCCTCGCTGATGGCCCCTTCAATCGCGGTCCACTGCTCCAACAGGAAGTCGAGGTAGACCTTGGCGCTGTTGCCGATCAGCGTCTCGGGAAACGGCGAGGGTTGGCGCATCAGGTGCCAGTGGAACCACGAGAACGCAAGGTCCGCGTCCATGCTCTCGAAGGCCGCCTGGGACGCTACCACGTCCAGCGACGTTAGGGTCTTCACGCGCGTGGGGTGGTCAAGTGCCATCCGATGGCCGACCCGGACGCCGCGGTCATGCCCGACGACTTGGAACGACTCGAACCCGAGCTTGGACATGACCTCGACCTGGTCCTGGGCCGTCGTGCGCTTGCAGTAAGTGATCAGGCTTCCGTCGGAGGGGGGCTTGCCGCTGTCTCCGTAGCCACGGAGGTCCGGCGCCACGACCGTGAAGTGCTCCGCCAGTTTCGGGGCGACCTTGTGCCACTCGACGTGCGTCTGCGGGTACCCGTGTAGAAGCAGAAGGGGCGGCCCGCCGCCGCCGCGCACGAGATTGATGGTCGTGCCCGCGGTCTGTATCTGCTCTTTGGCAAATCCTTCGAACATCATCAACGTACTCACCCGAAACGGCTTCTTAGTTCCGTCTCCTCAGCGCACCACGTGCCACCTACTACGTGTCCGTAGACGACAACGTCCGTGCCGGTGTAACGCTCGAACGGCATTCCGTGCTCCTCGCAGTAGTGCTCAGGAGTGTCCGCGACGGCGGCCTCCGCGGCCTCTTGGCCCTTCCCAGCGAAGAAGGTCTGTTTTCGCTGATGGGCTTCACCTCGCTTGACCAGGCGGGCCATTGCGTTCGTAAGGTCCGGGCCTGACAGACCTGTCTTCGCCTCGAGTTCATCCCAACCCGCACCATCGGGGTGGCTCTGCAAGTACCGAAGAATCCGGTCCGATGGCCTGGCGGACGGCTGGGGCGGTTCTTGTAGAGGTTGCACCGTCGCCACCTGGACGGTCCTGGATCCCTCCGTTCGAAACACCAAGGAAACCATACTCGGTCCCAGCCGGATGACGTCGCCGTGCGATAAAGGACGTTCCGAAACAGGATCACCATTCACGAACGTGCCATTGGTGCTGCCAAGGTCACGTACAAGGTAAATCTGCTCCCCCTCGACGATCTCCGCGTGTGTGCGTGAGACTCCGGACCCGCGTATGACGACATCGTTCTCGTCGTCTCGGCCCAGAGTAAGTCTTTCACCTGCGATCGGAATCGAGGTACCGTCGAGAGGGCCACCTTCAATGGTGACTATTGGCTCGGGAGTCGTGTTCATGGTAGGTCAGCCGGGGTCGTAGCTGCCAGTTCCCCGAGATTGCGTGAGACTTACTGCGAAAAGCCGAGAATCGCAAGCTCGTTTCTATCCCAACGAGGGTGATCCTGTCAAGATTTCTGCGGTGGACAGCAGGGCCTTTTCAAGGTCTTAGAGAAGGGTTGAGGTAAACCGTAGGGAGTCGGTTTCGGACCGAAGTCCGGGGTCTGGCCTGTCCCTGATCTAAAAATTCTTGTTTGCGCGTTCTTTTCTGTTCCATTGTGCTCCCCTTCAGCTTTGGGGCTGCGATTCGGATGGGCCTCGGTGGTGCGTTGTTGGTACCTGAGCGGTGCGTCGGTGGAAAAAAAGGGGACGCACCCGCGCAAAGTCCCCGGACTGAAGTCCGGGGTTTGGGCTGAGGCCTTGCCATGATCGTCGAATTCTTGTTGGAGCGTTCCGTCCTGTTCCATTGTGCTCCCCTTCAGCTTTGGGGCCCCGATTCGGGTGGGCCTCGGTGGTATGTTGTTGGTACCTGAACGGTGCGTCGATGGAATAAGAAAGGGAATACCATCGCGAAGTCCCCGGACTGAAGTCCGGGTTTCGGCTGAGGCCTGGCCCTGATCGTCGAATTCTTGTTTGAGCGTTCCGTCGTGTTCCATTGTGTTCCCCTTTAGCTTTGGGGCTGCGATTCGGATGGGCCTCGGCGGTATGTTGTTGGTACCTGAGCGGTGCGTCGGTGGAATAAGAAAGGGACGCACCCGCTGGGGTCCGTCCCACTGGATAGATAGTAGCACGGTTGTGCTAGTTAGTCAAGTGGTCGCACGGGCCACTTGTTCAGGAGGCTGTTTTGGATTTGGGGGGCCCTGTTGAAAGTAGAATCATAGGCACTCACACGCTGAGGTCCTGTGCCTGCCGGACCCAACCGGCATAGTACGGGGCGTTCCGCTCCGGGACATGAGCAACCCTTACGAGATGATCCTGAAAGTCTTTCATAACCCGGCGGTAGGATATATCCAGTGCGTCATAATGATTGATATCCAGGAAGATACAAAGGGTCAAGGCCGCCCCGCCTCCCTGTCTGATGTTGGGGTTATGAGAACGCGTGACGTAGTTTGACGGGCCCCGGTGCAGGCGCTAGGCTGCCGCCAAAACACGATCTGTATAAAAGACACTGTTAGCGCAAGAGTGGAGAGGTCGCATGTGGGAAGATTCGCGGGTCAATTACAGGGATCTGAATTCTCGGCAACAAGAGAATTACAATTTTCAGAAGGTGTCGGCTGTCCTTGCAGAATACGGCTTCGCGACTATTCGGCTTACAGACGATTGGCAAGGGGCGGACTTCATCGCAAATCACGTCGATGGAGATACCTTCCTCAAGGTCCAGTTAAAGGGTGTTCTTACGCTCGACCAGAAATACGTCGGGAAAGATATCTACATTTGTTTTCGCCGCAAAGGCACTTGGTACATGTACCCACATGATGAATTCCTGGCGTGGGCACTTAAGAACACCAATGTGCGGAATACGAAGGGGTGGGAAGTGCAGAGCGACGGAACTGTAGTTGCCGGAAAATATACATGGCCAAGTCCGAACAAGAATATTGTGGAATGGCTTTCCCGTTATGCGCTAACAAGCCGCTCAACGTGACTGGGTTACGCTTCGCTCCACCCAGCACGTCAGCTTACCGTTAGCTGGCAAATCCGTACCGAACGGCCTCTTGACAGGGCAGTACTTTCAAGTAAGATGTGTACTGAATTACGTACGTACCATAGTATTGGATTCTGTATGTAATTATGTACAGAACAGGTGGATCATGATAAGAACTGCAACAGTTACTGAATTGCGATCTGGACTCGCATCGTACTTGGAGAGCCTCCGAGAAGGTCCTTTGCTCGTTCTATCCCACAGTAAGCCGGCCGCGATGCTGATTGAACCAGAAGAGTTTGATCGTCTGGTTGAACGTGTCGAGTTTCTCGAGGATCTGCTGGATGGCCGACGGGCAGTCGCAGAGTATCTTGAGGAGCCGACCATTGCAGCCGATGCAGAAGAGGTATTTGAGCGAATTGGCCAGTAGCGATGGCCTACGCTACGCGCTGAAGATTCACCGCAATGTAGAGGAGCAACTGCTGCGGATTCCGAAGAAACAAAGAGAGCGCCTGGTCGCGACCATGCGCTCCCTTAGCGAAGATCCGCGGCCTGCCGGGTGCGTTAAGTTGGATGAACTTCTCTACAGGGTTCGCCAGGGACAGTACCGTGTCATCTACGCGGTATTCGATGATGATGTCGTGGTAGTAGTCTGCAAGGTTGCTAGAAGGGCGGAGGACACGTATCGAGATCTTGAAACGCTCTTGGACCGAGCGCGAGGTGTATTAGGCCAGCGCTGATTGAAGAAGATGCCAGCTAACAACTGCATGCGGCCGACGCGCAAGAAGCCGCGCGCGGCTGATGCCGGATGGTTAGGGTTCGTCACAGTTATAAACTATCCATATGGCTGTAGTGATGAGTCGCACCGGTCCATTCATGATCGGGTACTGGCGTTCTAAGCATGGATAAGTTATTGCGTGACACTCCCTTAGCCCGCAGAAGAAATGCACTCGCGTTTGCCCAGCTGGTTGAAGCGCTCCAGCCCTCATTTGAGCGCCTCCTGGCCATGAGCCCCGTAACAACAGAGACACTGCTCCGCGGAATGCCGAAATCTGGAATCTATCTTTTCTCCGAAGGCAGCAAGCATCTCTACGTAGGGCGGAGCAATCGGCTCCGCTCACGTATCCGCCGGCATGGAGTCGCTGCCTCAAAGCACAACGTAGCATCGTTCGCCTTTCTCATGGCACGCAAGGAAACTGGCCGGGTCACAGCGTCATATCGGAGTGAGGGGTCCCGGGCGCAGCTTGTCAAAGAGCCTGCCTTTGCCAAGGCGTTCGTCGATGCGAAGGGAGGTTACGTCAATAGGTGTGTAAACGACATCAGGCGGCGACCTCCTCAACGATAGCCTCGATGGC
>JAQBTI010000090.1 GCA_027624995.1 Chloroflexota bacterium | reverse complement strand
GGAGGGTTCGGCGGCCCAGCAGGCGCAGGCCCTGCTTCCGAATTCCAGCGTGGTCGGTGCGTTCCATAGCGTGAGTGCAGTGGACTTGCTGGTGCCGGCCCGCTCCGTAGACTCGGACGTGGTCGTCTGCGCCGACGATGAGGCGGCCATGAGAGCCGTCATGGGGCTGGCCGAGAAGATAGAGGGGGTTCGCGCCGTCAACGGCGGCAGACTGGCGAATTCCGCCTTCGTGGAAGGGTTCACGGTCCTGCTAATGGACATCAATCGAACTTACAAGGCCCACTCTTCCATCAGAATAGTAGGGATATAGAGTAAGAACTGTCATTCCGAGCGAAGCTAGTACCATAAGACCACGCATGGCCGTGAACGGGAACTACCGCGGACCGGTGGAGTCATATGATGAGCTCATCAGCGGTCTTAGACCCTTCGCTCCGCTTAGGGTGACACAATAAGGAGATGGGCTCCGCGTAGTGGTAGCAAGATTTGACATGCCGTTTCTAGGCGTTCTGATAGGCCTCGTGTTCGTACTGACCGCCGCGGGAGGGCCCGAGCCGAGCCCTCAGTCGGCGGTGCCGATCCGGGTGATAGCGACCTCCTCATCCGTCGATTTCCCCGACGAGGTTGTTCTCACACTGGAGGCCGAGTCCGACGCTCGCATTTCCGAGGTCAGGCTCTACTACCGCCTTGGTAGCAGGAACGTGCGCGTATACGGCTATCCGGACTTCACGCCCTCGACCCGAGTGAAGGCCGATTTCCGCATCAAGACAGGCGGGTCGAACTATCTGCCCAGCGGCGTCGATATCACCTACAGCTACACGATTCGTGATGAGAACGGGAACGCCTTCGAGACTGACTCTTTTACGCTCGAGTACAAGGATCCGACCTTTGAGTGGGAGAGAATTGTGCGCGACGAGCTGGTCGTCTTGTATCACGACCGCCCGTTCGATCGGGTGGATGAGGTTGCAGGCGACGTCGCTGAGCGGACCGCAGAGGTCAAGAGCCTCCTTGGTCTGGAGACTTCCAAGCCCCAGAAAGCCGTCATCTTCAACGGCACCAGGGAGGCTAGTCGGAGCTTCCCGGTGATCAGTGACCGCGCAAGCCAGGACGGCCTCTACGCTGGATTCGCATACGGAGACTACGACCTGTTCGTGCTCGTCGGCCTCAGCCGCTCGGGGATGGTCCACGAGATGACACACCTGCTGATCGACGAGGCCATAGACTCGACGTTCGCTGTCCTTCCGTCCTGGCTCAACGAGGGGCTGGCGATGTACTTTGAGCCTGGTTCCGGCCGCAGAGATTCGACGGTGCTCCGGGCCGCCCAGAGAGATGAACTGCTTTCCCTGAGATCCATGGGCAGCGTGCCGGGCCAGCCAAGTGACGTCAGGCTGTTCTATGCTCAGGCCCAGAGTATCGTGCACTACATGATGGAGACCTACGGTCGCGAGCGCATGGGCACGATGCTAAGAGCGATCAACGAGGGCAACCGCGTCGACCAGGCGATCCAGGTGGCCTATGGAATAAGCATTGACGATATTGAGCTCGAGTGGCAGGGCCAGCTCGGCGGCACAGTGTCCGCCACGCCGGCTGGAGACCCCGGGACGTTGGGCACGACCGCTATCATCGCCGGGTCGGCTGCGATAGCGGTGGTTGCCGTGATTATCCGATGGCTCCGGCGCATAATGGCCGGTCCGGTGGCCGAGGTTGACGACCCTTAGAAGGTGCTTCCGGCCTGAGGAACGGGGATGCCCCTCACCTCAAGCCTCCCGCGAACGGGAGAAGAGGCAAGAGTTCAGCCTGCGCTGGGCGCACCTGCTAGAATGGTTCGCCATTCACCCTCTGGAGCGCTTTCGTGAAACTGCGTATTCTCGGCACCAACAACATGTCGAGCCTGACGACCAGGTGGCCCGCGTACCTGATCGACGGCCGTCTGGCATTAGACGCGGGCAGTCTGACTAGATCACTGACCTTCGAAGAACAGAGCGGCATCCGTGCGGTGGCGCTGTCCCACCGACACGTGGACCATACATTCGATCTGGTCCCTTTCGGGCTGAACGCCAAGGTTTCTGGGTGGCCTGCGGTCGATGTCTATGGAATCCAGGACACCATCGATTCCTTGCGGACAGGCCTTCTCGGCGGTATCGCCCCTGTCCTCATCGAGGGGCAGGGTGAAGAGCAGGCAGCGCTCAACCTCAACGTGATCGACTATCATAAGGAAACCACCGTCCTGGACTATTCGATCGTGGCCGTCCCGGTGCCGCACGCCGTCGAGGCTGCCGGGATCCAGGTAACGGCAGGCGGAACCAAGCTCTTCTACACGGGCGATGCTGGGCAGGGCCTGAGCGAGGCCTGGAAGCACCTGGCTCCCGACGTGCTCCTGACCGAGTGTTCCCACGGCGATGAGAACCGTACCCACGCCTTGCGAGTTGGGCACCTCACGCCGGGCCTTCTTAAAGAGACGCTTGTCGACTTCAAAGGCCTTCACGGCTATCTGCCGAGGGTGCTCGTTACGCATATCAACCCCCCGTGGGAGGAGGCGGTCCGTACGGAGTTGGCAATAGTCTCGGAAGAACTCGGCCACGAGATCCTCGTCACCGAGTCCGACATGACTTTCGACCTTGGCTCCTGATGGCAAGAAGGGCCGCGTTCGTCTACGACGAGCTCCTGACGCATCACAGGCTGAGCGACTCCCACCCGCTCAATGCCGTCCGGCTCAAGCATACCTACGAGCTTCTTGAGTCGTACGGCGCCTTTGAATCCCCCAATTCGACCTTGGTCGGGCCAAGGAAAGCCACAGAAAAAGAGCTGCTCGGTTTTCACTCATCGGACTACCTGGACGCGGTGCGGCGGCTGGGAGATGGCGACACTTCAGTCGATGCTTCGGCCTTCAACTTCGGGCCAGGAGACAATCCCGCCTATGAAGGCATGTACGAGGCCGGGCTGTGGTCGACCGGAGCCTCGATGGTCGCGGCCGAGATGCTCATATCGGGTGAGGTCGACGTCGCCTTCAGCATCTCCGGCGGTCTCCACCACGCGATGCCCGGCTACGCCTACGGCTTCTGCGTCTTCAATGACCCCGTCGTCGCGATCAACAGGCTCCTCGCGGAAGGGATGCGCGTGGCATACGTGGATGTTGACTGCCACCACGGCGACGGTGTTCAGCTCGCCTACTACGACACCGATGCGGTGCTGACGGTCTCGATTCACGAGTCTGGCGCGTTCCTCTTTCCCGGAACCGGCCATACACAGGAGACAGGCGCCGGGCGAGGCATAGGATACGCGGTCAATGTTCCGCTTTATCCATACACGTCGGACGACGTTTACCACTGGGCTTTTGACGAGACAGTGCCGCGCCTCATCGAGGCCTTCCGGCCGGATGTCCTGGTGACCCAGCTGGGCATCGACTCTCATGTCCGAGACCCGATTACGCACCTGGCGGTGACCGTCCAGGGGTTCTCACGGACGGTCCGGGAGCTTGCCAGGCTAGCTCCTGCAAAATGGCTGGCCTTGGGCGGCGGCGGATACGACCTGCAGGCCGTCGCGAGGGCGTGGACGGCCGCTTACGGTGTCATGATCGGCAAGGAGTTCCCTGACGAGATTCCAGGGTCATACCGGGAGAAGCACGGAGTGTCGACGCTCAGCGATACAGACGTGCCGTCGGCCGGAGGACAGATCCCCGGAGAGACCAAGGCCTTCGCCGAGAGCAGTGTGAGCGCCGTGCACCGGCTGGTCTACCCGGCACACGGTATCTCGTTGGCCTGACTCCTTCGCATTCTTCGGTGCTCCCCTTGATGGGTCTCAACCAACAACTCGAACGCCACTCTCTGTCATTCTGAGGAGGTGAGCGACGAAGAATCTGGAGGTGGGGAGTTCTCCTCTTTGTACTACCGCCGGTTGGACCCCAACCTCCCCAGGTTCTTCGCTATCGCTCAGAACGACATATCGGTTTATTTCGGCGATGACAGTTGGGGAGATTTCCCCAACTCCGCCCTCAGCGCGCCTTCTAGCTCCGGATGACGGAACTCGAAGCCTGAGCCGACGAGCTTGGAGGAGTCCAGCCGGGCTCCCCCAAGCATCATGCCGGCCATTTCGCCAAATATCAGACGCAGGCCGATCGCCGGGACAGGGAAGACGGAAGGCCTGGACAGGACCCTGGCCAGAGTCCTGGCGAACTCGGCGTTCGTGACCGGACTTGGGGCTGCGACGTTGGTGGGTCCGGTGATCGACTCCGTCGTGAGGCAGTGCTGGACTATCCGAAGTGCGTCAGTTAGCGAGACCCAGCTGGCGTACTGGCGCCCGCTGCCGAATCTGCCGCCCAGGCCGAGCTTGAACGCCGGCAGCATCCGACCGAGTACCCCGCCGCCGGCGCCGAGGACCATCCCCGAGCGCGTGTTGACCACTCGAATCCCGGCATCGGCAGCAGGTCGTGTCGCCGCCTCCCACTTAGCGGTCACGTCCGCGAGAAATCCGCTGCCCGGGCCGCTGTCTTCCGAGAGCACCTCTTCGCCCCTGTCTCCGTAGAAGTCCTGGCCGGATGCGCAGACCATGACTTTGGGAGGTGTGTCGAGGCGGGCGAGTGTCTCACAGAGCAGTCTGGTGCCATCTGAGCGGCTCTCCAGAATCCTGGCCTTCTTCCGGGCGGTCCATCGGCCGACTGCGCTCTCGCCGGCGAGGTGAACGACGCCCTCGATCTCAGCCAGGGCCTTCGAATCGATAGTGCCGGTTTGCGGGTCCCATCGGACCTGTGGCTCCGCGGCGTTCGAGTCCCGCCTCACCAGCCTTGTTATGTTGTGTCCCTCATCGGTCAAGAATCGAACGAGCGAGGAGCCGATGAATCCGGTCGAGCCCGATATCAGGATTTGCACCAGTGGCAGCCTTCCAGCACTCGGCCTGCGGGGCAGTCCGAACCGGCGTCCCTCGCTTTACAGACGAGTCCAACCGCAGATATAATCGTACGGGCGCCCTCAGTATATCAGGGTGCCCAAAAAGCGCTGGAGACAGGGAATGGCGGTCCTGCCCATACTCGAATTGCCCAACCCTGTGCTGCGGCAGAGGGCCAGGAAGGTCAGGAAGATAGACTCTTCCGTCCTCAAGCTTGCCGACGACATGGTCGATACCATGAGGGACGCGAACGGCGTCGGGCTGGCAGCTAACCAGGTGGGCGTTCTGAAACGCGTTATCGTGGTTCAGCTACCGGAAGAGGAGGAAGCGCGAATCTATGTCAACCCTGAGATCGTACATCGAGAAGGCGAGCAGGATTTCTACGACGGTTGTCTGAGCATCCCCGGCTACAGGGGTCTGATCACGCGCGCGCTGTGGGTCAAGTTCCAGGCATTGGACCAGACGAGCAAGATTGTGAAGTTCAAGGCTGACGATCTGCTGTCGCTAGCCTTGGAGCACGAAGTAGACCATCTGAACGGAGTCCTATATATCGACCATCTCAAAGAACACGAGGAGTTGATCCCCGTGAACGAAGACGGGAGCTTTGAGTCGAACGGAGCAGTGGAAGAAGGCGGGCTTGAGTCCGCAGTGCTGGCTCCCGCTATGGACTCCCCAGACCCGAGGGACACTCCGGCAACGATAAAGGTCAAGTAGCCGGCAGATCCTGACCGTAAGGACACACCTCCGATTGCCCTTCACAGAACCGCAGTACAACGCCGCCCAAGAAGCAGAAGACCGATGATCGCATCTCCTGCGCAGTACATGACTACTTCGGGTCTCGGCGGCGCCCAATTCGGGCCGCTGACGAAAATTCTGTCTGAGTTTTTTGCAGGACGTGGTGTACCAGCCTTTCTTATGGGTGGGGCAGTGCGGGATGCACTGCTTGACAGGCCCAGCGGCGACATTGATCTGGCGGTGGAGGGCGATGCCGTCTCTCTGGGCCGTGAGTTGGCATCGACGCTGGATGCGCACTTGATCGTGCTGGACGAAGCGAGGGATATCTGCCGGGTAGCCGGTGCGGATGACTCCGGGGCCTGGCATGTCGACATCGCTCGCGCTTCGACTGGGATTGTTGACCATTTGCGGGGCCGCGACTGTACGGTCGATGCGATGGCCATACCGATAGGCGACGTTGCGAGCCCAGATCCGGTCCGCGGCCTGATCGATCCCACCGATGGGCTCTCGGACTTGCGCGCCGGGCAGGTCCGCATGGTAAGCCGGACCGCATTCGAAGACGATCCCGCACGGCTGATGAGGGCGCCTCGAATCGCCGTACAACTCGGCTTCGAGATCGAACCGGATACGACAGCCGTGATCCGCCGGAATGCCGCGCTTGTTCGCTCGGTGGCACCCGAGCGCGTGAGGGACGAGTTGCTGGCGCTCCTGGCGGAGCCGGACGCTGCGACGTCGCTCAGGCTTCTGGACGGCCTCGGCCTGCTGGGTGAGGTTATCCCGGAGCTAGAAGCGGCGAGGGGAGTAACGCAACCGAAGGAGCATCACTGGGGTGTCTTCGATCACCTGATCGAGACCTCTGGTCAGATCGAGACGGTCCTTGATGAGCCGGGGACCAAAGGCGGCTCCACCGGGAGAATGGTGCCTCGGCCGGAGGTTCTGGACGGCTACTTCGACCGAGAGGCGAGCGACGGCCACTCGCTTCGGACGTTGCTGAAACTCGGCGGGCTGCTCCATGACGTGGCGAAGCCTGCCACCAAGACCGTGGAGCCGTCGGGGCGAATACGGTTTCTGGGGCATCACTCCGTGGGCGCTGAGATGGTCCGGGGAATTCTGAATCGGCTGAGGCTTAGCGGTCGCGGGACCGATCTTCTCTGCGCGGCGGTCCAGAACCACCTGCGTCCCGCGCAGATGGCACAGAAGGGTGAAATGCCAACCGGAAGGGCAATATTCCGATTCTTCAGAGACGCCGGGGATGCCGCCGTTCCGACTCTATATTTGAACCTGGCGGACTACATCGCCGCCCGCGGCCCGATGCTCACGGAAGACGAGTGGGCGGAATACTGCGGACTGGTCGGCCACATTTTGAGAGAAGGTCTGGACGAGAAGGCCCCCCAGGCCCTTCCAAAGCTGGTGGATGGTCGGGATATAATGGAAGCCTTCGCCCTCGGCCCCGGGCCACGGGTAGGTGCCCTGATCGGAATCGTCCAGGAGGCCCAGGCCGACGGAGAGATCGCGACGAAGACGGAGGCCCTGAATTTGGTACGGTCACATCTAACCGCCGGAGGCCGGAGTGCGTAGGTATATTCGGTCGCTGGTGTTAATCCTGGCTGTCACGACGGTGGCAGTACTCATCCTTGGTTTCCAGACCTTTTCGTGGGGCGACTTTGAACGTGGCGACGACACGTTACTGGGCCTGCGCCTGGGTCTCGATCTGCAGGGTGGAGTCCACCTCGTTTACCAGGCCGTAGACAGAGAAACCGGTCTGCCGATCGTTCCTGAGCCTTCCCAGATGGAGGCACTTGAGCGCTCTATCAGTGACAGGGTGAACGCCTCCGGAATAGGTGAGCCCAACATCCAGATCCTCGGGAACAATAGGCTGTTGGTCCAGCTTCCGGGCGTCAGTGATCCTGCCCGCGCGAAGACCCTCATCGGACAGACGGCGCAACTAGTCTTCAAGCATCGCGAGCTGAATGTCGCTCGCCCTCTTGAAGATGTTGAAGCCGCAGACATTGTCGGCGTCACCGCCGGAATGTTCCCCGATCCAGAGGCCGATACGGCGACGACTACGCCGGAAACGGCCACGACTACGCCTGAGGTGACTGACCCGGCTGCAGCGGAAGAGCCGCCGGTCTTGTTGGTAGAGTTTACCGCCCTCGGGGCGGCCAAGTTCGACGGGGTCGTTGACCGCCTATTGACAAGCCTTTCCCACGCCCTGACCACCTCGATGACTCCCACTTCCCTGGAGATCTCGGTCGAGGGCACCCAGTCACTCAAGTTCCAGGTCACGGCACTCTCGGTTCAAAGGGTCGAGGGTACCAACACGTTCGCCTTCCCGTTCCCATTTCCCGCGGCCGGGGGTGACGGGGATGTGGGCAATCTGGAAACGGCCGTCGCACTCGTCGGAACCGAGCCAACAATCGAGTTCGTTGAGGTCCAGAGCTTCGTCGACAAAGTGCCAGAATACGGCAACCTCACCGGCGACGACCTGGCAAGGGCGTATCCGGACCAGCATGCCCATACCGGGGCGCCCATCGTGGTCCTCGAGTTTAAGTCGCGTGGTACCAAGATCTGGGGCCAGCTGACTACTGACCTGGCAGGTAAGGGGTCGACCGATTTGGTCGCCATATTCCTGGACGATCAGGAACTCATCGCGCCACAAGTGACGACGCCGATAACGACCGGGACCACCATCATCCAGGGAGGCCGCTTTACCCTGGATTTCGCGACGGACCTGGCCCTCCAGCTCGAATCAGGCGCCCTTCCGCTCACTATCGAACTCCTTCAGGAGCGAGACGTAGACGCGATCCTCGGTGCGGACTCCCTGAACAAGAGTGTGGTTGCGGGATCGGTGGGCCTGGCGCTGGTTCTCCTGTTCATGG
>JAQBTI010000089.1 GCA_027624995.1 Chloroflexota bacterium | reverse complement strand
CCGATGCCATGCGCTGGCTCTACTCGCGCCACACCCCCGCCGCAAACCTGAACTTCGGCTTCGGGGTGGCAGATGACGTGCGTCGCCAGTTCATGATCCCCCTGTGGAACGTCTATTCCTTCTTCGTGACCTACGCCAACATAGATCAGTACGATCCGGCGGTGGCTGCTCCTGAGGTGTCTGACCGAGCCGAACTCGACAGGTGGATTATCTCAGAACTCAACACTCTCACGGCCGAGGTCACGGATGCGCTCGACTCGTTCGAGCCTGAACGGGGCGCACGGGCTGTCGAAGAGTTTGTGGAGTTTCTTTCCAACTGGTACGTACGAAGAAGCAGGCGGCGCTTCTGGAAGAGCGGCCTGGTGGGCGGCGCGAACGCGACGGACGACGCTGACAAGCTGTCTGCCTACGCCACCCTGTATGAATGCCTTGTGTCTCTAACCAAGCTCATGGCCCCGTTCGTGCCCTTTATGACGGAGTCGATGTACCAGAACCTGGTTGGCGCGCGGAGCGGCCGTGAAAGCGTGCACCTGGACGACTATCCAGAGGCAGACGGGTCGAAAGTCGACGAACGCCTGTCCGAGGCCACACGGCTGGCCATGCGGCTGTCGAGCCTTGGCCGGAGCGCCCGAAGCAGGGCGGGAATAAAGGTGCGCCAACCGCTCGCGCGTGCCATGGTAATAGCGAGGACATCCCAGGAGGGCGAACTACTTTCCCAGATTGCCCCGCAGTTGCAGGACGAACTGAACGTCAAAGAGGTCGCGGCGCTGGAAGACGCTGGCTCGGTGGTCGAGTTCGAGGTCAGACCCAATCTGCCTGCCTTAGGCCCCAAGTACGGGAAAGACGTATCAACCATAAACCGTCAATTATCAGAGAGGAATCCGGGAGAAATCCGGGAGCTCGTAAGCGCCGGGCGGCCGATTGAACTCGAGGGCTACTCGTTGGAGCCGGACGAGGTTTTGGTTTCAACGGTAGACATGGATGGTTACTCCGTCGCATCCGAGGGCGGCTACACGGTCGCCGTTACCACCGATGTGACAGAAGAGTTAAGGCTGGAGGGTCTGGCCAGGGAACTGGTGCACCGGGTACAAAACATGCGGCGCGACGCCGGATTCGAGATCTCCGACCATATCAACGCCTTCTACCAAGTCGGTGATGATCTCCGCCACGTGCTGTCAGTTCACTCTGAGTACGTCAAACAGGAGACTCTTTCCCGAAACCTCTTCGATCAGGAGCCCCCGGAGGGGGCGCACGTGGAGACCCACAAGATTGACGATATGGAGGTCATCCTGGGACTTTCAAAGGAAGAATAAGCCAACCAAGTTGCGCTTTACTTGAAATCCTTCTCGCCGGCGCGGACGGGTACGGTGAGCCGATTCTCGAACGGGGTGAGGGGGCAGCTCCAGGATTCGTTGTAGGCGCAGTATGGATTGTAGGCATGGTTGAAATCGACCAGCAGCCTGCCGCCGTGCGCTCTCTGGACGTCGAGATACCTGCCAGCAGCGTAGGTGCCTTCGCCGCTGGTGGTGTCGGCAAAGGGCAGGAAGAGTTCGTGGCCGTGATCGTCTCCGAACACGGTCAGCGCTGCCTCCTCTCCGCCCACAGTGAACGAGACCCGCCCGAGTCGGACGTACCTGGCAACATCGCCGGTACTCGTCTGCATCTCGATCGGTTCCTGGTCTTCGAATTCCTCCAGCTTGAGCTCCAGCCTTAGCGCGGGATCCTCGTCGTAGTAGTTGAGGCCGCGAAAGTCCCTTCTCTGCTCGTCAGTTAGCGGCGATTGATGGTCGGTGGCCATGAACCCGTCCTTGGCCTTGCGGAAGTCGGTGGTCTCTGACATGCGTGCTCCTTGTAGTGTGTGCCGTCATACGGTTAGACGCGGGCGTTGTGCGAATGGATGCAGGAGCTCTCACCTAAATCCTCTCGCGGAGGGAGAGGAGGTTTTCTGAGCCGCGGGGCTATCGGCTGCGGAGCTGGGGGAAGAGGACGACCTCTCGGATCGAGGTCTGGGCCGACAGTAGCATTACCAGCCGGTCGATGCCGATTCCAAGACCGCCGGTAGGCGGCATGCCGTGCTCCATAGCGACGAGATAGTCCTCGTCCAGACGGTCGGTCTCCTCGTCCTCGAACTGCACCCGAAGGGCTTCTTGCTCCTCGAACCTTGCCCGCTGGTCAACCGGGTCGTTGAGCTCGGTGAACGCGTTGCAGATTTCGCCACCCGCCACGAACCCCTCGAAGCGTTCTACCAGCCGAGGATTGTCCGACCGCTTCTTGGCCAGCGGCGACATCTCGACCGGGTAGTCCACCAAGAAAGAGGGCTGGATGAGGTGAGGCTCTACCCTCGTGGAGATTAGCTTGTCGACCAATCCTCCCCAGCTTCGTTGCTGGCTGACGTCGACGCCCGCCGATTTCATGGCGGTCTTTAAGGATTCGATGTCGGTCAACTCAAGAATGTCAATTCCGGACCGCTCACCGATCTGGCTGCAAAGGTCCAGCCGAGGCCACGGCGGAGAAAAGTCGATCTCGTGGCCTCCGTACTTGACTACGGGTGAGCCCAGCACATCCCGGGCCAGTTCGTATACCAGGGCTTCGACCATGCCCATTACGTCGTTGTAGTCGGCGAAGGCCTCGTAGCTCTCCAGCATCGTGAACTCTGGGTTGTGCATGAGGTCGATGCCCTCGTTGCGGAATACCTTTCCGATCTCGAAGACCTTTTCGAGTCCGCCGACGATGAGTCTCTTGAGATAGAGCTCGTGGGCGATGCGCAGGAAAAGCCCCTGGTCCAAGGCGTTGTGGTGTGTCGCGAAGGGACGGGCATTCGCTCCGGCGGCCACCGGTACCAGGGTAGGCGTTTCGACCTCGATGAATCCCCGTTCGTCCATGAAGCGACGAATCGCTTTTACGAGCCGGCTTCGAAGGACCGCGATGCCGCGCGACCCTTCGTTCGAGATCAGGTCCAGGTAGCGCTGACGGTACCGGCTCTCCAAATCGGTGAGGCCGTGCCATTTCTCCGGAAGAGGACGTATGGACTTGCTAAGGACGGTGAACTCTAAGACTTCGACCGTGACCTCTCCTGCTCGGGTCCTGAAGACAGGGCCGGTCGCGCCGAGCCAGTCGCCTATGTCGAGGTCGTCCAGGAGGTCGTAGGTCTCGGGGAGGTTGTTTCGTCGGAAGAGGAGTTGTATCCGTCCGGACCCGTCCACTAGATCGGCGAACGTGGCTTTTCCCATTCCCCGGAAGATCGTAACTCGGCCACCGACCGATACTGGTTCTGTTCGAGGCTCTTGGGCGTCAGGGGTGTCGATCGACGCGAACAGGTCCATAGCTTGCTGGGACGTGTGGGAGCGGCGGTACCTGGGCGGGTAGGGGTCGATCCCCCGGGCCCGGAGCCTGTCGAGTTTGGCCAGGCGGCCCTTGATTAGCTCGCTCTCTGGTTCGGGCAAGGCGAGCGTCCTCCGAGGCGAGGCTAGCCGATTTTCGTGATGGTCAGTTCCATCACTCCGGCGGGGGTCTCGACCTCGACGATGTCGCCGACTTTGTGTCCGACAAGTGCCCTACCGACCGGAGACTCGTTGGATATCTTGCCCTGTAGTGGTGCGGCCTCGGCTCTGCCCACGAGCTTGTAAACGCGCTTATCCCCCGTGGCGGTCAAGACGGAGATTGAGGAGCCGAACTCGACTGAGCTCTTGGCCTTCTTCCTGCCACTGGATGGGGCTACCGCATTGGATAGAAGGTTTTCCAGCTCGCGTACCCGGCCCTCTGTAAAGGCCTGTTCGTTCTTTGCCTCGTCGTACTCAGCATTATCGACGGTGCCTCCGGTCTCGCTGGCGGCGTGGATGCGCGCGGCCACTTCCTTGCGTCTGACGTTCCGCAGGTGGTCAAGTTCGCTTTGGAGCTGCTTGAGCCCCTCCGGCGTTAGATAAACTTCTCGTGAGGTCATGAATGCGCCCTAGGTAACAGGAAAAAGACCGAGAGGCCATCTGGATCAGGTGGCTTGTCCTCAGTCTGCAGTCTGGACATACCTATTCTACGCACAAGAAGTCGGTATTGTAAACATCAGGCTGTCATTGGCCGGGCTTCGGGAGCCATGCGGGTATGATTCCGCACATACGTACTGAACAAAAGATAACCATTTGCCGAAAAAAAGTGCCCGATTCTGCTTTAAGCGGCGTGCTCCCCATGCTAACATCGCGCCCTGAGATTGTTCGAAGCCGCTTGAGCAAAGGGCCGTGGAGTTCCTTGGCCCATGAGCGTGAGAATTACAAGTGGCAGGGACAAAGGCCGGCGGCTGAAGACCACGGAGGGAAAGGGTCTGAGGCCGACGACTGAGAGGGTGCGGGCGGCCATATTCTCGATCCTGGGCGCTGAGATTGTCGAAGGGGCCCGGGTGATAGACCTGTTCGCGGGAACGGGAGCACTGGGAATCGAGGCGTTGAGCCGAGGGGCCGCATGGGCCGATTTCGTTGAGGCGGACCGGCGACGCGCTTCGATGATCAGGGAGAGCATCTCGGAGGTCGCCCCGGAGAATGAAGGCAAGGTTTATCACGGGCGCGTGGAGCTGGTGCTCAGGAGACTGTCCGGCAACTACCGAATGGTGTTGATCGGAGCACCCTACGACTTGACGACTTGGGACGCGCTTTTGGAGGAGATTGACGAGATCGGCCTGATCGAGAACGATGGTGTGTTGGTGGCCGAGTATCGGTTCGGCACCGCACTCAAAGAACGCTACGGAAGGTTGGTGAAGGACCTGAACAAAAAGTACGGCGACACAGGCGTATCCATCTACCGTTTAGGTGAGAGTCTTGGCTAGGGCCATCTACGCGGGATCATTCGACCCGGTGCATAACGGGCACGTCGATATCGCTACGCGGGCATCACGTCTGTTCGATACCCTGGTGGTCGGTGTCTACGACGCGCCGCCCAAGGCGGTGATGTTCAGTACCAAAGAGCGCGTCGAGTTCTTCAATCGATCGGTCTCAGACTTAGACAACGTCGAAGTGATGTCGTTCGTGGGCTTGGCCACCGACTTCGCCCGACTTGTTGGCGCACAGATTATCGTGCGAGGGCTTCGGGCCGGCTTCGACTTCGAGACGGAGTTCGAGATGGCTTTGATGTGGCGGCACCTCGCGCCTGATATAGACGTGGTCTCAATGATGAGTTCCCTGGACTATCAGTTTGTGTACTCCAGCAGAATCAAGGAAGTCGCACTGCTTGATGGCAACGTGGATGCGCTTGTGCCAGGCCACGTAGTGGATGCTCTCAAGCAAAAAAAAGCGTTGTCGAGGTAGGTCGAAAATCCGCCGACCGCTCGTAATCGGAAACCAGGCTGAGGAGAGAACGCATGGACATTGAGAGGATTGTCGAACAGGTACAGACGATAGTTGAAGATGGCACACGGGTTCCGGGGTTCCGGGGCAAGATAATGGTCGATTCCGAAAGGATACTGGCGCTGAGGGAGGAGATACGGACGTCGGTACCCGCCAGCATCCAGGAGGCGGCCGCGATCATTAGCCAGAAAGAGAGCATCATTAACCAGGCCTACCTTGAGGCCCAGAGGATGAAAAAGTCGGCCGAAGAGGAGGCCACCGCCGTTGCGGTTGCCGCCCGACACGAGCACGAGGCCAAATCGTGGTCTCTTCGCAGATCAAGGCGGAGGAAATTCAGAGCGGGGCCATGACCGAGGCTCAGCAGATCATCCAAGATGCCCAGCGCAAGGCATACAGGCTTATGAGCGAGGCGGAGTCCTCGGCTGGAAGCAAGGGCGAGGGCGCCGATCAGTACGCCCGAGAGGTCTTATTCAACCTAGAAGAGCGCATTGCGGAGACGCTAGGTCAGATCCGACGTGGCATCGATTCTCTAAACAGAGAAGAGCCAGTTCATATCAACGGCAACGGCCACAGCAATGGTGCGTAGCTGACTGAGACGTGCTTCAGGGCTGGGGTTCTAAGCCGGCCCTGAAGCACGTCTCCTGTCGGTCCTTGATGGGGCGGGCCCCTGAGGCGCTATCCTCGTCCGCCAGACAGACGGTGCTGCTCCCTTACGTGATCATCCCCCTATAGACTGCCTGTCCTTCGCGGAACAAGTCCACGACCTCCCGTCGTTGGGTGTCGTTGTAGAACCGTCCCCTGGTATTTACCCACTCAAGCGATCTGTCTATTTCCCCGTCAAACCACCTGGCGGCCGCTTTCTTCTCCGGTCCGTTCACTCCGGACCGGAGATAGACCGGACTGGTGTGGGCAAATATCGGCTGGGCGAAGCTGTCCCGAGTGTCGCTCCCAGCCCTGGCCGCCACCCACCCGTCGGATGTCACTGGAATGTCGGCCTCTAGTTGCCCTCCAGTAGAACCGTGGTCGAAGATCTTTTCTGCGATGACAGTGCCGTTATAAACAAGCTCAACTCGCTTCAGAGGGTAGTGCGATTCCCAGGCTATCAAGAAGCCAAGCACCACGCCGGAGTCTGCCGTAATCTCACTCCCTGGCTCTCGCCCGTCGACCGTCAAGTGCAACGCGGGCCCGTTGGTGATAAATGTCTTCCCATGGCGCATCGCTTCGATCCATGCCTCGTAGTCGAAAGGTCCGCCGGTCTGGGCGTAGACTCGGTTGGCAGAGCAGATGAACCAGTCGGAACCGGTCGAGGCCGGGAGCTTGAGGCCGGCGTTTAGCATTTGGTAGTAGATGTCGTACTCAACGTCTGTCCAGTAAGGATCGAACAGATTGAAGGCGTCGAGCTTGCCGAGCACGGCCGCGACCGGGGCCTCCATTCCTCTTCCGTTGTGGCACCAGATGACAAGCCCGCCCTGACGCTTGGCGTCGTCGCACGCGTAGCTCAGAGGCGGGTAGTCCGGGTCGAACGCGTCCACCAACACCCCCCGGCTGATCGGCTCCACGACATTACGCATGTTCAGAAGCATTACGTGCCCGTAACCGCCCTCCCAGGGCTCCGAATTATGCCGGTTCTCCTGGCCGCACTGGACATAGTGCTGGGTCGACGAGAACTCGGTAAGCATGCCGGGTGGATATTTGTTGGTTGCGTAGGCCAGATCCTGACGCCTGAGGACGCTTACCTCGGTCATTCGTAGGTCTTCGACCCTGGGGTCGAGTCTAAGCCGTTCGTCTGGACGTTGCTCTTTCTCGTCGTAGTGGATGTGAGTATTGCCCGGATGCCAGCCCTCGGTCGCCAGGCTGGACCATCGTTTCAACAGGACCTCGATCGCGATGGTCCCGCGCCCCGACGCGTCGATGTTGATATTGGCGGGGATGTATTCCGTGCCCCGCTCGACGGTTATTCGGGCCGGCCCTCTCTGGACGTCCACTTCGAACGTGCCGTCAGAGTAAAAGAAAGGGGAGCCAGTTCCGACCTTGAGGAGTGCGTCCTTGGGATGGGCAAACATACCGTTAGACTCGAGTACTTGGACCCGTGCCTCGATCTGCTCACCTGAGGACGTGTCGACTATCGAGCCGGTTAGCTTTGTCATGCTCACCTCGGAACTACATGCTTGTGTTCGGGCTCTACAGTCCCAAGTGTTGGCGTCTCGGCGACTTCTCTACAAGCCCTGGTCGGCTAGGAGAGCGTGGAGCTGCTCCAGCCCCAGGCTGTTCTGCTCCATCGTCAAACCGTCTACGCCGTATGTACTCTTTCCCAAAACGCCGTCCACCGCGCCGGCGTCGACAGCCTGCCTGATAAGGTCCCGTTCAGCCTGTGGGGTCGGCAACAGGTTCTTGCCGACTCTCAAAGAAAGGGCTGCGACGAGTCCATACCCTCCCCAGTTCGAAACGCTACTCAGGATTATCTCGGTCGTTTTGGTAATGGCCGGCATCTTGACCAGGGAAGGCACAGTAGGAATCACCGTTGCTAACCCACCCATTCCTATCTCGTTGCCGCCGTCTCCGATGCCTATCGTGGCCAGGTGATGGCGAAACAAGTGATCGGTACGGGCTGTAAAACCGGTAATATCCCGTCCTCGCATGTTTCGGTAGATGCCGTCTTCTGACAGCCCGCACCTCTCGATAGCTATGAGAACGGAAGGCTTTCGCTCACGAGTCACAGTGTCTGAGAAGGTCTGGCTCTCGGAGTCGCCAGTTATTGGGAACTCGATCAGGGCGTCCGAGGGGACTCCCATCGCCGTCAAGATAGGTACCCCGTACAGGTCCGTCACGTATTGGACGTCGTACCCGAGTGTTCCCAGTGCGTCTCCGATCGCAACGGCGCCTGGAGGCCCGTCCGTTTCGGCCGCGCCGCCGCTGAGGATATAGAACCCGGTAGCAATCAGCACCGTTCCCGGATTGGCCAAGAGCAGCTGCGCGGCACGGTCACAGGAGTCGGCGGGAACGTGCGGTCGAAGCGCGGAGACGCCCCGAAGGTCATTAGTGAGGATGATCTCGTCGATCGTTAGCACTCGAGTGTTCGGCCCTACAGGACAGCCAGGTCTTCGTCGTGGAGATCGGTTATGAACATGTGCCCGGGCGAGTGAGTGATCATTAGCGAGGGCTTGGAGTTCATGGCGACTGCTTGAGGAGTGACCCCGCACGCCCAAAAGACGGGAACTT
>JAQBTI010000088.1 GCA_027624995.1 Chloroflexota bacterium | reverse complement strand
CCCTACGACTATCAGATACCGGAGTCACTTTGGCGATAACGCCGGAGACCGAAGCGATAATAGACCGGGCCCTGGCCGAGGACCTCCAGGGCGGCGACGTCACCACCAGATCTCTGATTCCAGACGGACTGATGGGTCGGGCGCGCTTCGTGGCAGAGGAGGGTGGTGTCTTGTCTGGGCTGGAGGTAGCTCTGGCCGTCTTTCGCCGCGTCAATCCGGATGTCGAAACGCATGCCGATCTGCCTGAAGGGGCTGGTCTCGAGCCCGGCATCGCGATTGGCTCGGTCGCCGGTCAGCTTTCCGCCATCCTGTCAGCCGAGCGTACGGCGCTGAACTTCGTAAGGAGGCTCAGCGGCATCGCCACCGAGACATCCAAATACGTCCGTGAAATTGCCGGGTACGAAGCCCGAATCCTCGACACTCGAAAGACGACTCCCGGACTACGGACCCTGGAGAAGCAAGCGGTCGTCGCGGGCGGCGGGGTCAACCATCGCCGGAACCTGGGCGACGGGGTCCTCATAAAAGACAACCACATCGACGCCCTGCGCGCTCAGGGGGCCACCCTCGCTGACGTAGTCCAGAAGGCGAGGGCCAACGCACCCCACACGCTCAAGATCGAGGTCGAGGTCGAGGACCTGGCGCAGGTCGAAGAGGCGCTCGAAGCCGGCGCGGATATCCTGCTGTTCGACAACATGGCCATTTCCGAGATGGCTACGGCCGTTAGGTTGGCGAAAGGGAAAGCATTAACTGAGGCTTCCGGGCGGATGTCGTTGGAAAACGTCCGAGAGGTGGCGGCGACCGGCGTCGACCTGATCTCCGTCGGCGCCCTCACTCACTCGTCGCGGGCCCTGGACATCGGCCTTGAGCTGACCGGGTAGTCCGGCGAGCACCGATATTGGCCTCCACCAGACTCTATTCCGGCATCGTCGCCCTCACAGCCGTCCTGGTGACCATCTCGGTGCTCGCCGGACAAGAGCGGTTCGGCTCGGCCAGGGAGCCGCTGCCGCCGAAAATCACAGTGAACCTCATCGCCTTCGTCGACACGGAGGCGCGTATCCAGCTCGTCAAGCCGGACGGTACTGAGGCCAGGATGTTAACGCCGATGTCTGGGTCAGACCAGCAGCTATTCGCCTGGCCGACTTGGTCTCCGAACAGTCGAAGGCTCGTCTACACTGAGGTGAAGGAAGTACCCGGGAGTAATCCCCTGATGCTCCTGCAGATGCTGGACGTGGCCTCCGGAGAATCGGTCGTGCTTCACTCTGCGGAGGCAGCGGGTATCGCCGCAGGGGTGTTCCACTACGCGATGTGGTCGCCGGACGGCAAGCGCTTGGCGTTCATCGCCTCGCAAAGCGGGAATCTGGGGCTCTTCATCGACACGGTGGACGACGAGCACGCTCCCGGCAGGGTCCTGGAGAACGGACCCCTTTGGATGTCATGGTCGTCCGACTCCCAGCACCTGCTGGCGCATCGAGCCGATAGCCACTTCCTGTTGAACGCCCTTCCGGCGGCGGTCGAAGTGCGGTCCCTCGGTATTCAATCTGCGGGCTACAGGGTCCCCGCCTGGCAGCCCGGCACGAGCGAGGTCACGGTTCTCGCTCAAGATCAGGACGGCGGCTTCTCACTGTTCAGCGCGGAAGTGACCCCGGACGGACTCTCGGGAGCAGAACACATAGCCGACGTCGATGGCGATGCGACGTTCCTATGGTCGCCTGACGGAAAGCGGCTCGCCGTCGGCGGACCCAAGGCCGGCTTCCAATACCTCGGCCTAGTTGTCGGCGTGCATTCAGGGCTGACTATCTATCAGAGCGGCTCAGGCGAGAAGGAGCCGATGCAGGTAGGGGACGCGGTGATTTCTTACTTCTGGTCTCCCGACGGTTCCAAGATCGCCTACGTTTCGCCAGCCAGCACGAACGGCGTACTCCGATGGACGATGTTGGATGTTTCCGATGGCAGTAGGTGGCCCCTGGTCGACTTTGTGCCGACGATCGACCAGTTGACACTGTTCCAGTTCTTCGACCAGTATGCGTACTCGCACTCGCTCTGGTCGCCGGACAGCCGCTCGCTCGTCTTCGCCGGACGGCTGTACGACGAGGCCGTGTCAGCCTCCTATAGCTCGGCCCAGACCGATGAGCAGCCTAAGATCTACGTTATGGACTCGGACCCGAGCCCGCCCGTGCGGCCGATCGCCGAGGGCACCCTGGGAATCTGGTCTCCGCGCTAAACTTGCCGTCTCTCCCACCGAGAGAGGATTGAGGTAAGGGCGTCCTCGGTCTGCGAAACCGGCGACCGGTTACACGGCGAAGAAGAGTATCAGGCTGACGCTGATAACACTCCCGGCCATAATGAAGGCCACGCCCAGGTTCCGATCGACAGCCAGCTCGTCGGACACCTTCACACCGGGGAACAGCACCAGGTCGACGATACGCCGCACCACGTAAAGCAGCGCGAATCCGATCACGGCGAACGTTACGAACTCGGCCAGTCCAGCCTCCCAGCTGACGAATTCGCCAAACACCGCCTTGAACGCCACTATCCCGATCGCGATCAAGTTGCCGCCCAGCGCCACGCCGACGGCCACGTTGTCGTTCTCGATCTGCTCGTGGAGGTCGTACGGCGTCGTCAGGTCGTAGAAGAATGTATAGAGCACAATCACGAGGAGCCCTAGTCCGCCAAAGGCGAGCGCTGTGTCGGGCCCGCCGTCGGTGCCCGAGATTGACCCGGCAATTACCAGGCTCACGGCGACAAAAACGCCGAACTCGACGGCGCCCGTGCCGGCATTCTGATCGGTAATGATCTCCTTTTCGGTGCTGAACTTATACAGGACGAATCTGTCCACCAGGATTCTCGCTACGTTCAGCACTACTATGCCAGCGAGCGAGTAGATCGCGACACTTAGCACGTCCTCCCAGTACTCTCGGGTGAAGCCGAGGCCATCCACGACCGCCGCCGACCCAATAGGCTCGTACAGCGCTCCCAAAAAGACAATGACTATCCCGAGATAGTAGCCGGTGATGCTCACGGCAAGCGCCACGTTGTCCTTATGGCTTAGCTGTTCTCCTATCTTGTAGGGCGTCACAAGGTCCTGCGCCAATTTAGCGAGCACCAGAATAACCAGACCCATTCCTACGTAGACGAGCCCACGAGGGAAAAGCTCCAGGGCATTTACAAACGCGTCACCCATCGTCCTGACTCCTTTGCGCTATCGATACCTCTTCCCCTTGAGAGGGGAGGATTAGGGAGGGGGCCAAACAGAAATCTGGAACCGGTCACTTCTTATAGACGCTGACAATCTCGGGCGCCACGACGACCGGAGTGTACACCTCGAACGGTACACCCTCCGACTTCACAACACTGACAAGCTTCTCGCCATCCTCGCGGGCAAACTCCCAGATGTAGAAGCCTTCTCCTTCGCCGCCACCTTGTGCGACGGCGAAGGCCTCATAACTGTTCCGATACGTGTATCGGTCGCCTTCATAAGAAAGAGAGTTGCTGAGAGAGTTCTCCTCGTCCATTCGCACCAACTCGTCGTGGGAAAGCCCTACGCTCTCGATTCCCATGGCCGAGCCCTGCTCGGTCACCGTAATGAACAGCCCATCGTCCTCCGACCACTCGATGGCCACGCGTCTATCCCCATCGACGCCGATCAGCTCGTGCCAGCTTCCGGACGGACCCTCGTATCTGCCGACCCTCTCGATCAGGAAGTACGCATCCTCATAGGTCGGCGAGAAGCCGCTAATGACGACCACGTCGCCGACACCGGCCGACCTGATGGTCTCCTCGGCCACCGGAGCGACCTTCGACTTCTTCTTGCGCCTCCCAAACAGCGGCATCGAGTCTCTCTTTCCCCTCTCCTGGCTTGGAAAGGGCGAGGGCGGGCCCAACCACAAAGACCTCAAGTCGCCAGCCACGCGCCGTATTCTATGTTGGAGCCTACCACGGGTCAATGAAAGTCTATACCTCGTTCGGCCGAGACCGGGATCATTGACACAGGCGTGCGGTCGTTCAATATTTTGTTGAGGAGAGACGGACCCCAGGGTCTGTCCCTTTGCTATCGTCTGAGCCGTCTGTCCCAAAGGAGCCTCGAATCGTGCCAAGAGCGTCTTGTAACCAGCCGCGAGCGAGGAACGGACGGGACGGAACGAGACACTTCTCTCGGAGATTTCGGTGAGAGAGCGGGGCTGCAGTGCTCGGCGTGGGCAGGTTGCTTTGCCGGCGATGCCGACAGCCGACCTCCATCTGCCGGTGTGTTAAAATCCGCGACACTCGACATGTCTCTCCCCAAGCTGGACAAAAAGCCCGTAGCAGCCTCCCTGGCAGACGTGAGTCGCCATCTCGAAACTCCCGCGTTCGTCTACGACGAGGCTGCATTCGACTCCTTGCTAGGGTCCGTTGAGCCGATCCGGCAGGCGACCAACTGCCGGGTCCTGTTCGCGCTCAAGGCATTCTCCTTCGTCGACGTCCTGAAACTGATGGCGCCTCGGCTCGACGGATTCGCGGCAAGCTCGCTATTCGAGGCCCGCCTGGCCCGAAAAGTGCTCGGCGGCACAGGGACGGTCCATGTCACAACTCCGGGTCTCAGACCCGACGACATCGACGACATCGCGTCGCTGTGCGACTACGTCTCCTTCAACTCCCTTGGCCAGTTGGGAAGATACCGAAACGCGGTCGCGCCGTACACGAGCGTTGGCCTGCGAGTCAATCCTCAGCTCTCATTCGTCGACGACGACCGCTATGACCCCTGCCGGCGCCACTCCAAGCTGGGAGTCCCACTTGACGATCTGGAGCAGGCCGTGGACATAGACCGCCGCCGCCTCGACGGCGTCGAGGGCATTCATATCCACACCAACTGCGACTCCACCAGCCTATCCCCGGTCCTCGAGACCGTGCAGCGCCTGGAGAGCCGACTTGGCGGGCTGCTTGCCGAGATGAAATGGGTCAACCTGGGAGGCGGCTATCTCTTCGACGAGGCCGAAGACCTCTCGCCGCTTCTGGAGGCCATCGCGCTTCTCGAAACGAACTACGGTCTCCAGGTCTGCGTCGAGCCAGGAGCGGCGATGGTCAGGAGCGCCGGATATGTTGTCTCATCGGTGCTCGACATCTTCACCAGCGACGGAAGGCGAGTCGCCGTTCTCGACACTACCGTCAACCACATGCCCGAGGTCCTGGAATACGGCTACGAGCCTGACGTGGAAGGCCACGTCGAGGACGGCGAATTCGAGTACCTGCTCGCTGGGAGTACCTGCCTGGCAGGGGACCTGTTTGGCATCTACCGGTTCGCCGCGCCGCTGGACATCGGCTCCAGGGTCGTCTTCAACAACGCCGGGGCCTACACGATGTCCAAGGCCCACACCTTCAACGGCGTCAACCTGCCCGCGGTCTACCGCCTTGACCTTTCCGGCGAGCTTACTCTCAGAAAGCGTTTCACGTACGAAGACTACGCCGAGAGATGGGGGGCAGGTATCAGTGTTCCTGTCTGAGCGAGAGATCGAGGTCCAGGCCGCGTCGGGGAGCGGCAACGGAAGCGGTCTCCTGGGCTATCTCTCCACGAAGGTGGCTGACGCCCTCGTCCCCGGCGAGACGCCGATCCGGTTTGTCATATCCGAGTCCGATGGCAGTCGCTACGGGTGCGAGGTCGGGCTCATGGTCGGGAACGGCCGCGCCATCGGAGATTCGATATTCCGCTTCGAGCGTCGCGCGGTCGAAAACGTAGAGACCTTCAATGCGGTCCTGGTCGTGCCGACCGGCATAGGCGCAGAGATCGGCGGCCACGCCGGCGATGCCACCCCAGTCGCGGGCCTCCTTGCTGCGGCCTGCGACACCCTTGTGACCCACCCCAACGTGGTCAACGCATCGGACGTCATCGATCTCCCCCCCAATGCCCTCTACGTCGAAGGCAACGCCCTATCACGCCTGCTAATGGGTACCGTAGGCCTGCAGCGCGTCCGGGGGAATCGGCTGCTGGTGGTGATCGACTCCCACGAAGACGAGCTTTTCAGGCATGCCGCGATCAACTCCGTAAGCGCGGCCCGTGCGTCGTACGGCCTCTCCGGCGGCGACGTGATCGAGCTCGAGACTCGACTTGTGATGGACTCTCGCTTCACCTCGACGGGTCGGGCGACCGGCAGGGTGGAGGGTCTCGACGGCCTTCTCACGACTCTCGACAACAGGCGGGGCACCTATGACGCCCTGGCCGTGTCGTCACGCATCGAAGTGCCGGAAAGCTACCACATGGAGTACTTCGAGCGTGCCGGGGAGATGGTGAATCCCTGGGGCGGCGTCGAGGCGCTCCTCACCCACGCGTTGTCCACGCTCTACGACGTACCCTCAGCCCACTCGCCGATGATGGAATCGCGGGCCGTCGCCAACATGGACCCCGGAGTGGTGGACCCGCGAATGGCCGCCGAGGCCGTCTCCCTGACCTTTCTGCAGTGCATACTCAAGGGTCTCCAGCGGAGCCCGAGAATAGTCACGGACGCCGATGCCATGCGGCATCACTCGGTGCTGACGGCCACCGACGTATCGTGCCTCGTCATCCCGGACGGCTGCATCGGACTGCCGACGCTGGCCGCGCTGGAGCAAGGGGTTCCCGTGATAGCCGTGCGCGAGAACCGGAATCTGATGCGCAACGACCTTGCAGCTCTTCCCTGGTCGCCGGGCCAGTTCCACGCGGTGGAGAACTACTGGGAGGCCGCCGGCGTTATGTCAGCCCTCAGGGCAGGCATCGACCCCCAAGCCGTCCGGCGCCCTATCTCGCCTACGAACGTAAGCAAGTCGGTTGGGGAATCAGCCGAAGCCCTCGCCGAGCGGCTGCTGCCTTTCTAGCGGGCTGGCTTTGAACTAGGAATAGCGATGCGGGGCGGTGGTTCGACAAGCTCACGACGAACGTAGGTTGAAATTCACCGTTCGCCCTGAGCCTGTCGAAGGGCAATCTACACTCACGAGACACCGTTATTGCAAAGCTAGTCGACTCAGACCTTCGGCACCACCGGCAGGACCAGGTGCGACGGGTACTCCCGCGTGTGGTGAACAGTCTGCCCGGCGGTCCTCATCTCCGTGTCCATTCCAGGGACGTGGCCCGTATTCAGGTTGCGGTCGAACCTGGGGAAATTCGACGAGGTAACCTCGATGCGTATTGAGTGGCCTTTCCGAAACAGGTTGCCGGTTACTCCCACGTCGATCTCGTACCGGTAGACCTTGTTGGGCGTGAGCAGCGTCGGGTCGGTCCGGCTCTCGCGATAGCGGGCTCTGAGAATGCCGTCGGTCAGGTTCATCGCGTAGCCGCTCGGCGAGACGTCCACCAGCTTCGCCGTCCAGTCCGTATCAGGCCCGTCGGTCTCCGCATACAGCACAAGTTTGATTGGCCCGGTCACCTCCATGTCCTCTTGAAGCGTGTCCGTCGTGTAGACGAGCACGTCCGAACGCGCCTCCACTGAGCGTTGGTCGTAGGGCCCCCAGGGCACGATGCCCGGTGAGCAGCAGTTGGCCCCGCCCATCGTCTGGACTGGGAAACGGGGGTCGTAGACGTAACGGTCGGCCGGCTCGTCGCCGGGCTCAGTCAAACCGAGTTGGCCGTTGCCAAAGACGCTGTTGGCGCTCCCGCCGGAGTGCAGGTGCCACTTCTGCCAGTCGGTCCTGGCCAGCGGCCACTCGTGCTCGTCGCGCCACTGGTTGGCGCCCATGATGAACAGCCGCAATGGAGGCTCGTCCAAGATGCCGTTCTGCTCTCCCTTAAGCCAGTAATCGAACCAGCGCATCTCCATCGTGTCTAGGTCGACATGGGAGTCTGCACCGAAGTCGATGTCGCCCGTCTTGCGGGACTTACTCAGGGCGTGAGGCCAAGGACCGACTATCAGCTTGCTCTGGCGTGCCTCCGGCGTCCGGCCCTCCTTGCGGAGTCCGTTGTAGTTAACGAAGGTCTCCTTGGCGTACAAGTCGAACCAACCGCCCATGTTAAAAGCAGGAGCGGCGATCTCGCCCCACTTGCCCTCCACGTCGATGGCTTTCCAGTAGTCGTCGTAGGTCGAGTGCTTGATCCAGTCTCGCCAGAAGCCCAGGTCGCGTCCCGCCTTCTCCGCCATGTCTACGACAGGCAGGGTGGAGAACACCTCCGTCCAGTTGTGATAGTCGATCGACTGTGCGGTTCGGGCGTTGGTCCGCATGCCCCAGGATAGGGCCACGTTGAGCTGCAGTGCCCCACCTGGGTAGATAAGTCCGCTGAAGAAGTCTGGGCAGATGGCCCTGGGCACCATGCAGGTCAGGTGTTCGCTCCGGTGAGGCGCGCTCTGCCACTGGACCAGGGCAACGTAGGAGCCGCCTGCCATCCCTATCTTGCCACTGCTCCACTCCTGCCGACCGATCCACTCCTGTGTGTCATATCCGTCCTCACCATCGTGGGTGAAAGGATAGTGTTCGCCGTCGGAGTCCCAACGCCCCCGTGTGTCCTGGACGACGCAGACGTAGCCCGAGTTGGCGAACGAGCGGGCCTTTTCCACAGAACCAGCGTCGTTGTTGCTGTAGGGCGTCCGCATCAACATAGTGGGAAATTTGCCGCTTGCCCTCGGGAGATAGATATCTGCGGAGAGATTTACCCCGTCGCGCATGGGTACCTCGACGTCCAGGCGCATGTCGACTTCGTAGCTGGGCTTCATTGGTCTCCTCTGGCGCGCAGTTTCGACTCGATTGCTCATCGGTGGCCTCGAGCCAGCAAGCAGAAGTTTAGTCCCGGT